>JBDGYO010000286.1:0-3872 GCA_039584015.1 Gemmatimonadota bacterium
AGACGGCGCGCTTCAACACTTCCTTCTCGAGTCGGCCGGCGAGGCGGTCCTTCTCAACTTCCAGGTCGTAGCGGGTCTGCAAGTTCATCCAGAAGCGCTCCGAGGTGCCGAAGTAGCGGGCCAGGCGCAGCGCCGTGTCGGCCGTGATCGCGCGCATGCCGTGCACGATCTCGTTGATGCGCCGCGGCGGCACGCTGATATCCTTTGCCACCCGGTACTGACTGATCTCCAGCGGCTCGAGGAACTCCTCCAGCAGGATCTCGCCGGGATGGATCGGCGGCAGCTTCTTGGATGCCATCTTGCCCCCTAGTGGTAGTCAACGATCTCTACGTCGTAGGCGTCTCCATCGCGCCAGCGAAAGCAGATCCGCCACCGATCGTTGATCCGTATGCTGTGTTGCCCCTCCCGCGCCCCCCGCAGCCGCTCGAGCCGGTTGCCTGGCGGGACCCGCAGGTCCTGCAGGGTCTCGGCGGCATCGAGCAACAACAGCTTCCGCAGGGCCGCTCGGAGGACGGACTCCGGCCACCGGCGGACGCGCTCCCGGTGGAAGACGCGCTCGGTGTCGCGGTCCCGGAAGCTCTTGATCACCTAGGAATAGTAACGGCGGGCGTTAATAACGTCAAGCGTTATGCCATCGCAGCGCCGGTGAGCCTTCTGTTGCTGCGGACTGCGGGATTGGCGGCTAGCGGCCGCCGAGGGAACCACGCACTCCTGTGCGTGCGACCATCACCTGATGAACGTCCCCTCCCGCAGCTCGGCGTACGCCTTCTGCAGCTCCTCCTGCGTGTTCATGACGATGGGCCCGTGCCAGGCCACGGGCTCCTCGATGGGCTTGCCGGATACGAGCAGGAACCTGACGCCCTTCTCGCCGGCCTGGACAGTGACTTCGTCGCCGCGGTCGAACAGTACGAGCGAGCGATTCGTGACCTCATCGGCGGCCCCCGCCTCGGACTCTGCAGAGACCGGCTCACCCACCTGGTCGGTGCGCACCGCCTGCGGCTCCGAGGCGTCGCGGAAGCTGCCCGCGCCGTCGAACACGTAGGCGAACGCGTGGCGCACGGTTTCGACCGGCAGGGTCTTGCGCGTGCCGGGCGGGACCCACACATCGAGATAGCGGGGGTCGGCCGCGATGCCGTCCACCGGGCCCGCCTTGCCCCAGAACTCTCCGCAGATCACCCGCACGTGTGTGCCGTCGTCGTCGGTCACCTCGGGGATGTCGGCCGAGGAGACGTCCTGGTAGCGCGGCGCCGTCATCTTGAGTGAGGAGGGGAGGTTGGCCCACAATTGGAATCCGTGCATCCGCCCTTTGGGATCGCCCTGCGGCATTTCCTGGTGTAGGATCCCGCGCCCAGCCGTCATCCACTGCACGTCACCGGAACCCAGCGCGCCGCTGTTGCCCAGGCTGTCGCCGTGCTCCACAGTGCCGGCCAGCACGTAGGTGATGGTCTCGATGCCACGGTGCGGGTGCCACGGAAAGCCTGCGAGATAGTCGTCGGGGTTCTCGTTGCGGAAGTCGTCCAGCAGGAGGAACGGATCGTAATCGGCCGTGTCGCCGAACCCGAAGGCGCGCCGCAGCCGGACACCTGCTCCTTCCATGGTGGGCTGCGACTGGATCACTCGCTTGACGGGTCGGATGGACACGGCTTCCTCCTGCGGTGGTCTCGTAGGGAACTCGGGCTGGCGCGGTTGGGTTCCTGAGCCGCCGCCCGGTGGGTGTGGCGGGGCCGCGCGTGCGGCCCCGCCACTGCGTCGTGCCCGGCCTAGGGGCTACCGTGCACCTTCGTGAACTGTTCCATGATCTGATCTACCGAGAAGCTCGCCGGGCGTTGGCGGGGGGGGAACTGCTGGAACGACTGGACGAACTCCGCCACGAGCGCGCCGGCGCCGTAGGTCATGTAGATCTTGTCCACGCGCCAGTGTAGGTAGTCAATGGCTTCGTGGTCCGCACGCTCGAACGGATCCCGGCGGAGATTGAAGAGCTTCGGGAAGCGCAGCGAGACCAGAGGCTCCTCCCATACGTGGAAGCCGTGGGCGCGCTGCTCCATGAACACGACCTTCCAGTCGTTGTAGCGCACGCCCGCCATGGAGCCATCGTCTGTCCAGTAGTAGAACTCCCGGCGCGGACCCTCATCGACCTGTCCCGTGAGGTAGGGCAGGAAGTTGTACCCGTCCAGATGGTTGCGGAACGTCTTGCCGTCGGCGCGATATCCGGCGAGCAGCTTCTCCTTGATGTCCGGTTCTCCGACGACGGCCATCAGTGTGGGAACCCAATCCTCGTGGGACATGATCTCGTTGGAGATCACGCCGGCGGGGATGTGTCCGGGCCACTTGATCATGGAGGGGACCCGATAGCCGCCCTCCCAGTTGGTGTTCTTCTCGCCCCGGAAGGGGATGGTGCCACCATCCGGCCAGCTGAACGTCTCGGCGCCGTTGTCGGTCGAGTACATGACGATGGTGTTGTCGGTGATGCCGAGCTCGTCCAGCTTGGCGAGCAGTTGGCCCACATGACCGTCGTGCTCCGCCATGCCGTCGGCGTAGATGCCCTGACCCGTGACGCCCACCGATTCGTCCTTCAAGTGCGTCCAGATGTGCATGCGGGTGGAGTTCCACCACACGAAGAAGGGTTCGCCGGCGGCGTGCGCCCGCTCGATGAAACCGATCGCCGCCTCCAGCGTCTCCTCGTCCACCACCTTCATCCGCTCCCTAGTCAGTGGTCCTGTGTCCTCGATCCGCCCGTCCGCGTAGCTGTGGATCACGCCGCGGGGCCCGAACTTCTCGACGAACTCGGGGATGTGGTGTGGGTAGTCAGGGTCCTCGGGCTCCTCCTCGGCATTGAGGTGGTAGAGGTTGCCGAAGAACTCGTCGAAGCCGTGGTTCGACGGCAGGAACTCGTCCAGATCGCCCAGGTGGTTCTTGCCGAACTGGCCGGTGCGGTACCCGTGGTTCTTGAGCAGCTCCGCAATGCTGACGTCCTCGGGCTGATGCCCCAGGGTGGCTCCGGGCATGCCGACCTTGGTCAGACCCGTGCGTACCGGGCTCTGGCCGGTGACAAAGGCGGCTCGACCCGCCGTGCAGCTCTGCTGCCCGTAGAAGTCGGTAAACAACATCCCTTCGTTGGCGATGCGGTCGATGTTGGGGGTCTGGTACGACATCATGCCCATGTTGTAGGCGCTGATGTTGAACCAGCCGATGTCGTCGCCCCAGATAACCAGGATGTTGGGGCTGTCCTGGGCGGTTGCGGGTGCCACGGCCGTCAGTGCGAATGCTCCGGCGGCCAGCAGGAGCCCGGCTCCACGGCAAACGTGTCTCATAGGCTGCACGGTGTTCCTCCGGTGGGGAAGTCTCAACGGTGGGAGGGTTCGTCTGATCCCGAGAAACGTGTACAGCGATACATGGTGTGTCAACCGGCGTTCCACTGCCGTTACGCCGTCGTGACGATATCTTTCACGGCCCATGAGTGACGACGGTACCGCTAACCAGTCCGGCCCCAGGCCCCCGGCCGACCTCAACCCCCGCCGGGAGCCGGCTCTCGATTTCCGGGACAAGGACCTGCGTGACATGACGCCCGGCGATTACGACGCCGTGGGGTTCCTGTCCGGCCTCGAGGTGCACCAGCAGCTCCGCACCACGTCCAAGCTGTTCTGCCGCTGCCCGGCCGGTCGGAGGGTGCAGGTGTATCACGCCGAAGTGCTGCGGCACATGCGCCCCACGCTGTCCGAGCTGGGCGAGTACGACGGCACCGCGCTCATGGAGTTCAAGACCAGGAAGGAGATCGTGTACCGCCTGGAGCGCGGCACGGTGTGCACCTACGAGATGGACGACACGCCACCTTTCGGGATCGACGAGGAGGCGGTGCGCGGTGCCATCGAGAT
>JBDGYO010000287.1:0-3868 GCA_039584015.1 Gemmatimonadota bacterium
AGACACTTGCGGGGTAGTATTCCGGTCCGATTTCGGGGCCCAACGGCCCTCTTTTCACGCGAGGAGTGTAGTGCCGACCATCCAGTCAGCGAAGAAGCGCATGCGGCAGAACGAGACCCGCCGCGCGCAGAACCGGAAGCACCGCAGCGCGGTGCGATCGGCCGTCAAGAAGGTGCGCACCGCGGTGAGTGCCGAGGAGGCCGAGGTCGCCTACCGCGAGGCCGAGCGCCTGCTCGATCGCGCCGCGAGGAAGAACCTGGTCGCGAAGAACAACGTGGCCCGTCAGAAGAGCCGTCTCATCAAAGCCGTTCGAGGAAAATCGAAGAAGTAGCTACAGCGCCGCGAGCTCGGCGCCGCACCGCTCGCAGTACCACTCGGTAGGCAGGTTCGGCGCGCCGCACTCCCCGCATTTGACCGTCTTGGCCGATCCATGGGCAGGGCGGTTTTGTTTCGTCTCGAGCGCCTCCACTCCCTCCGCTCCGACCTGGGATTTCCGCTCGCCAGGAGGCATCAGCTCACTTGGAGGCGTCGGCTCGCCACCCGGCACCGGGGTGTCCTCGAGCGGAGATGCGAGGTCGGATGTGGAGACGCGGGGTTGCTGCCCGCTGAGCCGCGGGCGCGGCTTGCCGGCCTCGTCGTTGGTCACGGAACGGAGGAACTCCAGCTCGTCGAACGCGTCGGTCTGGGCTGGCTCGGCCTCGGCTTCCTCGGCCGCCGCGGCCGCCGTCACCTCTTCGGTGACCTCCGGGGGTAGCGCCTCCTGGGCCTCGGTCCCGTCGACCGACACCATGACCTCCTCGACGCTGGAGATCTCCTCTTCGGCCGCCTTGAGCTCCTCGCGGATCTTGACCAGGGACTCGAGGATCTCGGTGCGCAGCTCCGACCAGCGCTCCTCGTCGAACTCGCCCACCGTGTGGCGCAGCTCGGCTTCCGCCAGGCGCTCCGAGGCCTCGGCCTCCCGCTTCGCCAGATCGTCCCGCGCCTCTCGCTGCTGCTCGAGGGCCAGGGACAGCTCGCCCTTGAAGCCCTGGAGCTCCTCGAGGATGGCTTCGTGCCGCTTGCGGTAGTCTGACTGGACTTTGTCCCGGACCTGGTCCGGGGTCTGGTCGGCGGCCATGGCGAGACGCTGCAGCCACTGCTCGATCTGCCGCTTCTCATCGAGCAGTTGCTGGATGTCAGACGGGGAACGCTTGGAGCCCTTGGCCATCGATTCTCCGCTGGCAGAATGCCAGTCCGGGCCCGCGCGTTCGCGTGCCCTGCCGACCTATGTACTTAAGCTATAACAACTTGGCGGGGCTCGCCAAACGCGGCAGCGACGTACGTCACGCTTTGGACCCGGAAAACACCGTCACCCCGCCCACGATGGTCCGCTCGACGCGTCCGCGGAGCTCCCATCCGGCGAACGGGGTGTTGCGGCTCTTGGACAGGAACCGCTCGGGATCCACCATCCAGCGCAGGTCCGGGTCGAAGATGACGAGGTCCGCCGCGCTCCCCTTACGTAGCGTCCCCCCCTCGAGATGGAAGATGCGAGCAGGCTCCGTGCTCATGCGCCGGATCAACTCGGGCAGGCTCAGCACCCCTCCATCGACCAGCTGGGTGAGCCCGATCCCCAGCGCCGTCTCGAGCCCGATCACCCCGAAGGGGGCGTCGTCGAAGTCGCGCTCCTTGAGCTCGTAGTGGTGTGGCGCATGATCGGTGGCGATGGCGTCCAGGGTCCCGTCCGCGAGCCCTGCCCTGACCGCTTCCACATCCTCCGGCTCGCGCAGCGGTGGATTCATCTTGGCGTTGGTGTCGTACCCCTCGCACGCCTCGTCGGTCAGCGCGAAGTGGTGCGGCGCCGCCTCCGCCGTCACGTTCACGCCGCGCTCCTTGCCACGGCGTATCGAGTCCACCGCCTCGCGGGTGGACATGTGGCACAGGTGCACGTGGCCGCCCGTGAGCTCCGCCAGGAGAATGTTGCGCGCCACCATGATCTCTTCCGCCGCCGACGGGATGCCCTTGAGCCCGAGCTTGGTCGACACGGTTCCCTCGTGCATGGCCCCGCCCTCGAACAGGTGCGGGTCCTCGCAGTGCTCGGCGACCGGAATACCGAAGGACCGGGCGTACTCGAGCGCGGTGCGCATCAGGTGGCTGGAGACAACCGGGTGACCGTCGTCGCTCACGGCCACGGCACCCGCGGCCACCATCTCACCGAACTCGGAGAGCTGCTGCCCCTCCTGCCCCAGTGACGTCGCCCCGATCGGATACACGCGGGCCGCCCCCGCGTCTGCACCCTGCTTCACGATGAAGCCCACGGCCGCCTGGTTGTCGGTCACGGGATCGGTGTTGGGCATGGCACACACCGACGTGAAGCCACCGGCCGCCGCCGCCATCGCGCCCGATGCGACCGTCTCAGAGTCCTCGCGGCCCGGCTCTCGCAGGTGCACGTGAATGTCCACCAGTCCCGGCGACACGATCTTGCCCTTGGCATCGAGCGTCTCCGTGCCGTCGGGAGCCGACAGCTTCTTCCCGAGGGCCTCGATCTTGCCGTCGACGATCAGCACGTCGGAGACTCCGTCGCGGTCCTGCGACGGGTCGATCACACGGCCGCCCTTGATGAGCATCGGCTTCATTCGTCGACCTCCCGGCCCGATCCCTTTGCGGCCTCGGCGAGCCCCGGCTGCCCCCCGGCGAGCAGGTACAGCACGGCCATGCGCACCGCGACGCCGTTGGTCACCTGGTGCAGGATCACGCTATGCGGCCCGTCCGCCACGCGGGAGTCGATCTCCACACCCCGGTTCATCGGCCCCGGGTGCAGGATCAGCAGCTCGTGCGGGGCCTGCTCCAGCCGCTCGAGCGTGACGCCGAACACCCGATAGTACTCGCGCACCGACGGGATGTAGCCGGCCTGCATCCGCTCGAGCTGCAGTCGCAGCACGTTGAGCACGTCCGCCCAGCCGATGGCTTCCTCGATACGGCGGAACACCGTGACCCCCAACTCCTCGATGCCCCGCGGCATGAGACTCTGGGGCCCGCACACGGCGACCTCGGCCCCCAGCTTGAGCAGCCCCCAGATGTTGCTGCGCGCCACCCGGCTGTGGAGGATGTCGCCGCAGATGCAGACCTTGAGCCCCTCGATCCGCTCCATCCTGTCCCGGATGGTGAGCATGTCGAGCAGCGCCTGGGTGGGATGCTCATGCGTGCCGTCGCCGCCGTTGATGACGTTGGACGGGATCCGCTCAGCCAGGAACTTGGCTGCCCCGGAGGAGGGATGCCGCATCACGACCATGTCGATGCGCATCGCCTCGAGGTTGCGGGCCGTGTCCACCAGGTTCTCACCCTTCTGCACCGACGATCCCGATGCCGCCACGTTCACGGTGTCGGCAGAGAGGCGCTTCTCGGCGAACTCGAAGGAGATACGGGTGCGGGTGGAGGCTTCGAAGAAGAGGTTGACGATGGTCTTGCCGCGCAGGGCCGGGACCTTCTTGATGGCGCGCTCGCTGACTTCCTTGAACGGCTCGGCGGTGTCGAGGATGAGTCGAATCTGTTCCGCGGTGAGGGGCTCGAGGCCCAACAGATCCTTGCCGAGCGACGGTCCGGTCACGTCTTCCCTCCATCCACGAGCTCGACGGCGTCGCGCCCGTCCAGCTCCTCGACCAGCACGTCCACGCGATCCCCGTGCTGCACCTCGATGTGGTGGCCGACGATGTCCGCCTGAATCGGAAGCTCACGCCCGCCGCGATCGACCACGACGGCGAGCCCGATGCGCGCCGGGCGCCCGAAGTCGGCGAGCTGGTCCATGGCCGCCCTGATGGTGCGGCCGGTGTACAGCACGTCGTCCACGATCATCACCCACTTGTGATCCAGCTCCACCGGCAGGCGGGTCTCC
>JBDGYO010000288.1:0-3864 GCA_039584015.1 Gemmatimonadota bacterium
AAGCAGTCCATCGAGGCCTTCGAGGACGAAGACCGCGATGGCGTGCACGACGATTCATAGCCAGCTGGGTCGCGCTTCGGGTCCGGGCACGATCCCGGGCCCGGCGACCCGCGGCGGCGCCCGACGCTCCAACGTCGGACGCGGCGCAGATAACTGATACATTGGATGGATCACCGATCCCCAGATGGAGAGGCATGCAATGAAGAAGGTGTGGTACCTGTGGATGCTCGGCGCTGCGGCCCTCGCCGGGTGCAGCGACCCGACCGAAGTGGCCCTTCGCGGCGGTGTGGCCGTTTCGTTCGCCACCCAGAGTCCGACCGCCGGCACGCCGGCACCACCGTTCCGCCGTGCGGCGGCCATGGACGATACCCTCGTGGTGGGGACCGACTCGCTGATTCTCACCAGCGTTCAAGTGGTCCTGCGCGAGATCGAGCTCAAGCAAGCGGAGACCGCAGACTGCGACGTGGAACCCGAGCCAGCGGGCTGTGAAGAGATCGAGGTCGGGCCGGTGTTGGTCGACCTGCCCCTGACTTCCGGAGCCGACTCCACCTTCGCCATCGAAGTCCCCGCCGGCACCTACTCGCGGATCGACTTCGAGGTGCACAAGGTGAGCGGCGGTGACCCCACAGACGCGGCTTTCCTGCAGGCGCATCCGACCTTCGACGGCCTCAGCATCCGGGCGCAGGGCACGTTCAACGGACAGGCGTTCACGTTCGAGACCGATCTCGACGTGGAGCAGGAGCTGAACCTCGCGGTGCCGATGGTGGTGGATGAGACCACCGCGACCAATGTGACGGTGCGCGTGGACGTCTCCACCTGGTTCCGCTCCACCGGCGGAGCGCTCATCGACCCGGCCACGGCCAACACGGGCGGCCAGAACGAGAGCGACGTGAAGGAAAACATCAAGGACTCCTTCAAGGCCTTCGAGGACGAGGACCGCGACGGAGACGAGCTCGACGAGGGCTAACCGCCAGTGAGCGCGCGGCCGGCCCTCGCCCTCGTCGAGCTGTCCGACTCGTTCCGCAGCGCCTGGAGCGAGCTGGCGGAGGAGCTGCGGCTCGACCTGGTACCGCTCGCGCCGGGCGACGCCCCGGCCCCCGGGACGGTGGCCGTGCTGGTGGCGGCCGGTGGTGAGGAGGACCGGGCGCTCGACGCGCTCCCAACCATCCCCCACACGAACGGACCTCCCGTGTACGTCGTCGGCGCCAACCCGTCCCACCGTTTCGCGATCGAGGCCGTGCGCCGCGGGGCGACCGACTACTTCGCGCTCCCGGGGGACCTCGACCTGCTGCGACGGTCGATCACGGCGCGAGCCGAGACCGCCCGGGAGCGCGAGCGACCCTCGGGTCCCGTTACCCCCCCCTGCGACCCCTTCGAGAGCCTGCGCGGCCAAAGCGCGACGCTGCAGGCCACACTCGATGACGCCAGGCGGGTGCTGCCCCACGACAACGTGACCGTGCTCATCCGGGGCGAAACGGGAACCGGGAAGGAGCTGCTCGCGCGGGCGCTGCACGACGGCGGCCCCCGCAGTGGCCGGTCGTTCGTAGCGGTGAACTGCGCCGCCATCCCGGCCGAGCTCATGGAGAGCGAGCTGTTCGGGCATGAGCGTGGAGCCTTCACCGACGCCCACGCCGCCAAGCCGGGTCTGTTCGAGGAGGCCAACGGCGGCAGCTTGTTCCTCGACGAGATTGGACATCTGCCTCTGTCGCTCCAGGGAAAGCTGCTGCGGGCGCTCGAAGACCACCGCATCCGCCGCGTCGGGGGCACTCAGAGCCGTGAGATGGACGTGCGGATCATTACCGCCAGCCACGTGGATCTCGCCGCGGCCGTCGAGGACGGGCAGTTCCGAGAGGATCTCTTTCACCGGCTGAACGTGGTGTCGCTCACGCTCCCGCCGCTGCGGGAGCGTGCGGAGGATATCGACGTGCTGGCCGAGCACTTCGCGACCACGCTGGCCACCCGCTACGCACTCCCGGTTCCGGTGCTCAGCAACGAAGTGCGCGAGATGCTGCGCGGCCACACCTGGCCCGGCAACGTGCGCGAGCTACGGCACGCCATCGAGCGCGCGCTGCTCCTGTCCGAGTCCGGGACGCTCGATCCGCAGCACCTGATCTCCCGAGCGCGGCCCACACGGGAGGGAGGCGCAATTCCCTTCCCGGCCACCCTGTACGAGATCCAGATCGCCGCCGTGCGCGCAGCGCTGGCGCAGCACGGCGACAACAAGAGCGCCGCGGCTCGCCAGCTCGGCATCTCCCGGTCGAGGCTGCAGCGGCTGCTCGAGCGTGGCGAGGACGAGGCATGAGGACCCACGACGACCCCCTGCGCGACGCGCGCCGCGCGGTGCACGCCGGCCGGTTCCGCGAGGCGTGGGACGAGCTGCAGCGCTCGACGGAAGCGGTGCGCGGCTCGCCCGAGTGGCAGCTGCTCGTGGCCATGGCCGCGTGGCGCCTCGGGGATTTCGCCCGCAGCCGCAGCGCAGCCGTCCAGGCGCGGGACAGCTACCGCTCCGTGGGTGATACCGACGGAGAGATGCGTGCGGAGAACGTAGCGGCGGCTGGAGCCTTCGCCGTGGGCAGCCTGCCCGACGCCGAGCGGGGATTCTCGCACGCCATGAGATTGGCCGACGAGCTGGCCGACGATCTCATGACCGCGCGCTGCGCCAACAACCTGGGCAACGTGGCGTACTACCTGGCCCAGCACGTGACCGCGCTCGGCTTCTACCGACTGGCCACCGCGACGTTCGGCAAGATCGAATCGTGGAAGGGGCTCGCAGAGGCATGGCTCAACACGACCATCGTGTTGCGCGAGTTCGGGGATCTGGAGGGCGCCCGGGATGCGGGAGAGCAGGCGGTGACATCGGCCGAGCTGGCGGAAGATCCGCGAATCCTCGGACAGGCGCTCGCTGCGCGAGCCGATGCCTACATCGAGCTGGGGGACGTCGAGCTGGCTCGGGCCCAGGCCGAGCGTGCCCTCGCACTGGCGACCAGCAACGACGACCTGCTGGGCGAGGCAGAAGCGTCGCGCATTCTCTCCATCATCGCGCGGCGCACCGGGGCCTTCGACCAGGCCGAGGAGGTGGGGCGGCGGGCGCTCGCGATCGCCGAGCGCGTGCAGCATCCGTGGACCGTGGCCGAAGTGCAACGGGAGCTCGGTGAGCTCTACGGCAAGACCGGTCGCGCCGCACAGGCCCACACCGCGTTCGCGACTGCGGCTCGGGGGTTCGACGGCCTGGGTGCCACGACCCGGGCGGAAGCGATGCGGCAGCGCGCGGATGCGCTCGCGGGCTAGCTACCCCGCTCCCTCCAACAGCTCCAACTGTGCCATGGGCGAAAAGCTCACCCGGTGGTGCCGGGTGGGCGGGCACTGCTTGAGCGCCGCCAGGTGCTCGGCGGTCGCGTACCCCTTGTTCGCCTCCCAGTGAAACTGCGGGTAACGCGGCGCCAACCGCTCCATGAGGCGATCGCGCACGCACTTCGCGAGGACGGCGGCGGCAGAGACCGACTGACAGATGCTGTCCCCTCCCACCACCGGCTCGTGGGCTGCGCCCAGCTCCGGGAGGGACGTCCCGTCGATCAGAATGTGGTCGGGAATGATTTCGAGACGATCGAGCGCCCGGCGCATGGCCAGCGCGCTGGCACGCCGAATGTTGATGCGGTCGATCTCCCGCACCGAAGCCGCACCCACGGCCCACGCGTGGGCCACGACGCGCACTTCGGCCGCCACGCGCTCGCGCTCGGCGGGAGTCATCAGCTTGGAGTCTTTGAGACCTTCGATCGGGCTCTGGCCCGGGGAGAAGACCACCGCTGCGGCCACCACCGGTCCGGCGAGGGGACCACGGCCCACCTCATCCAGACCGGCGACGAA
>JBDGYO010000289.1:0-3862 GCA_039584015.1 Gemmatimonadota bacterium
GAGTACTTCTTCGATGGGCTTGCCGGGGGCGCGCTCGATGTCCTCCGCCGTTACCGCGCCCGGCGGGATCGGCTCCGGGTCATCCTCGACGTCACCCTGGCCCGTACCGCTCGCATGGGCACATCCCGCCAGGAGTCCCATGAGCACCAAAGCACGCGATGAGACCATGTCGCAGTATACCTCCTACTGCTGTATACCTCCTGTAGTATACGTCGTTCCCGGCTCCGGCGCTTGCGGCCGGCGGGGGCTCGTGCCCTCACGAACGTGAATGGAGAAGCCTATGTTGATGCGCCACACGGTTCGCTGCGTTGCACTCGCCTTCACCTGCGTGACCCTGACGGCGGCCACCGCCGTTGCTCAAGACCAGGTCCGCGTTGTCTCACCGGACGGTCGCAACGAAGTCACCGTCGAGCTCCACGAGGGTAGCCTCTACTACAGCCTCCAGCGCGATGGCCGAGCGGTGCTGTTGCCGTCGCGGCTCGGGTTCGAGTTCCGGGACGCCCAGCCGCTGCTCGGTGGCCTGCGCGTGATCGACACCGCCGATGGGATGGTCGATCAAACGTGGACCCAGGTGTGGGGCGAGGTCGCGCGCGTGCGGGATCACCATCGTGAGCTGAGACTCGTGGTTGCGGAGGCCGGGCCTTCCGGGCGGCGCTTCGCCGTCGTGTTCCGTGTATTCGACGACGGTGTCGGATTCCGGTACGAGCTTCCGGAGCAGCCCGGTCTCGGGGCGTTCGAGATCACGCAAGAGCTGACCGAGTTCGCACTGGCGGACGACGCCCGGGCCTGGTGGATCCCGGCGTTCGAGCCGAATCGGTACGAGTACCTGTATCGTTCGTCGCCAGTGAGCACGCTGGATACGGTGCACACGCCGCTCACGCTGGAGACCCGCGACGGCTTACACATCGTCATTCACGAGGCCCACCTGGTCGACTACGCTGGTATGACGCTGGTCGGCGGCCCAGAGCAGAACCGGACGCTGCGTGCGTACCTCGCGCCGTGGGCCGACGGCGTGATGGTACGGGGCCGCACCCCGTTCGTGACACCCTGGCGCACCATCCAGCTGGCCGACCGCGCGGCGGACTTGGTGCCCTCGGTTCTGGGGCTCAATCTGAATCCGCCCAACGTCCTGGAAGACACCGACTGGATTCGGCCCATGAAGTACGTGGGCATCTGGTGGGGCATGCACATCGGTGCCATGACCTGGAGCTCCGGGCCCAAACACGGCGCGACGACGGAGAACGCCAAACGGTATATCGATTTCGCGGCCGCGAACGGGTTCGGAGGCGTCCTGGTCGAAGGCTGGAACCGCGGATGGGACGGCAACTGGATAGAGAATGCCGATCTGTTCTCCTTCACGGAGGCGTATCCCGACTTCGACCTGCGAGCCGTCACCGCCCACGCGCGCGAGCGCGGTGTGCAGCTGATCGGCCACCACGAGACGTCCATGGGGGTCGAGAACTATGAGCGGCAGCTGGAGGATGCGTTCGCGCTGTACGAGTCGCTCGGCGTGCACGCCGTGAAGACCGGCTACGTGGGGGATCGAACCCAGGAGGGTCACGCCCACCACGGGCAGCACATGGTGCGGCACTGGCGGATGGTGATCGAGCAGGCGGCGCGCCGCCGAATCATGGTCAACGCCCATGAGCCGATCAAGGACACCGGGGAGCGCCGCACCTATCCCAACATGGTGTCGCGGGAGGGGGCGCGCGGGCAGGAGTTCAATGCCTGGGCGGGCGACGGGGGCAACCCGCCGGAGCACGAGACCATCCTGTTCTTCACGCGGCTGCTGGCCGGGCCCATGGACTTCACCCCGGGGGTGTTCGACATATTGATCGAGCGGGCAACTGGCACGCCCCGGCAGCCGGAGCAACCCCGGGTGCGCACCACGCTAGCGAAGCAGCTGGCGCTCTACGTGGTGCTCTACTCGCCGCTCCAGATGGCGGCCGACCTCATCGACAGCTACGAGGATCAGCCCGCGTTCCAATTCATCCGTGACGTGCCGGTCGACTGGGAGGACACGCGGGTGCTCGACGCGAAGATTGGCGACTATGTGGTGGTCGCGCGCCAGGAGCGGGGCGGCCAGGAGTGGTACGTGGGCGCCATCACCGACGAGGAGGCCCGCACGCTGGAGATCCCGCTCTCGTTCCTCGCACCCGGCCAGAGCTATGTGGCCGAGGTCTATGCGGACGGGCCTGGGGCGCACTGGCTGCACGACCCGCTGCCCATCGAAATCTCCCAGCGTACCGTCGATGCCGAATCGCACCTCACCCTGTCACTGGCCCCCGGGGGTGGGCAAGCGATACGGATTCGGCCGGCACGCTAGACGTAACGTGAGCTCCATGCCACAGAGTCCATGCATCACGGTCCCCTGCGCCCGCGTCTCGGCGACCCACGCGCCGGCGAGCGTGTCACCATGTTGATGACACGCAGCACTAGACAGCTGCTGGCTGTGGGTCTGGTAGCACTCATCGCCTGCGACCGCACCCCACCGCTGTTCGAGCTTCTCCCCACAGAAACGACCGGGGTGACGTTCATCAACGAGCTGCCGGAGACGCCCGAGTTCAACATCCTCAATTATCTGAACTACTACAACGGCGGGGGCGTGGCTGCCGGCGACGTCGATGGCGATGGCCTGCCGGACCTGTACTTCACGTCGAACCTCGGGCCCGACCGGCTCTATCGGAACATGGGCGACTTTCGGTTCGAGGACGTCTCGTTACGCGCCGGGGTGGGGGAAGCGCCCGGCTGGACGACCGGGGTCACGATGGCCGACGTGAATGGCGACGGACACCTCGACATCCACGTGTCGAACGTCACCCACCTCACGCTGCGCGGCCGGAATGTGCTCTACATCAATGACGGCGACGGCACCTTCACCGACCGGACCGCAGAGTACGGACTCGAGCACGTGGGCTACTCGACCCAGGCCGCCTTCTTCGACTACGACGGAGACGGCGACCTGGACATGTATCTCTTGAACCATTCCACCCACGAGATGCGCGGGGCCGCCTGGAACCCGGAGCGCGTAGTCCGTCACCCAGAAGCCGGCGACCGACTCTTCAGGAACGACGGCAACCGCTTCGTGGACGTCAGTCAGGAGTCGGGCATCTTTGGCGGCGTCGAGGGATACGGTCTGGGCGTGGTCGTCAGCGATCTGAATCTCGATGGCTGCCCCGACCTCTTCGTGGCCAACGATTTTCACGAGAACGACTTTCTCTACTTCAACAACTGCGACGGTTCGTTCACCGAGTCCATCGCCGCGTCTACAGGGCACACCAGCCTCTCTTCGATGGGCGTCGATGCCGCCGACTTCACCAACGACGGCAGGCCGGACGTGATGGTCCTCGACATGTTCCCGGCCCGAGAGGAGATCCTCAAGAGCTCTGCCAATGCCGAGGACATGCAGATCTACCAGTTCAAGCTCACGGCCGGGCTGCATCCTCAGTTCGTCCGGAACACCCTGCAGGTCAATCGCGGCCAGGGCCGGTTCAGCGAGATCGGCTATCTGGCCGGCGTGTATGCGACCGACTGGAGCTGGGCTCCGCTCTTCGCCGACCTGGACAACGACGGCTACAAGGACCTGTTCGTCACGAACGGCATCTATCGACGGCCGAACAACCTGGACTACATCAGCTACATAGCCGACCGCAGTGTTCAGGCGACGTTTGAGGAGGGGATCACCGAGGAGTTCCTGGGGACGCTGCTGGGGCACATGCCCCAGGTCCCCCTTGCCAACTACGCGTATCGGAACAACGGGGATCTGACCTTCACGAACATGGCTGAGGCGTGGGGCCTGGCGCAGCCCGGGTTCTCCACGGGCGCCGCCTACGTGGACCTGGACAACGACGGCGCACTCGAT
>JBDGYO010000024.1:0-14975 GCA_039584015.1 Gemmatimonadota bacterium
CGTGTTCAACCCGGAGTTCCTCAACCGGCTGGACGACACGATCGTGTTCCACGCACTGAGCCGGGAGCACATCGGCCAGATCGTGGATATCATGTTCGACCAGGTGCAGGAGCGGATCGCCCCCGACGGCTACAGCCTGAAGCGCACCGATGCGGCCAACGCCTTCCTCGTGGACCACGGGTACGATGAGTCGTTCGGCGCCCGTCCGCTGAAGCGGGCGATTCAGCGCTTCGTGGAGGACCCGCTGTCCGACAAGATCCTGATGGGCGAGTTCGCTCCCGGCGACGAGATCGAGATCGACGTGAGTCCGGACGGTGACAAGCTGGTGTTCAGCGCGCTCTCGGGGTCCAAGACCTGAGATGAGCCGCGTCCTCGCCGCCGCAGGATTGTCCCTGGCGCTGGCGTTTCCCGCCGCCGCCCAGGAGCCGGTGCAGGACATCTTCATCGACAGCATCGCTGTGGAGGGGAACACCCGAGTGGCACGGGGCACCGTGCTCGCGGCGGCCGGGCTGCAGCTCGGGGTCCCGGTGACCTTCCGTGACCTGCAGCGCGCCATCGGCGCGCTGTACGCCACCGGGCAGTTCACCGACGTGCGGGTGTACCAGGGCCGCATCAACGACAAGGAAGTTCTCCGGCTCGCCGTTACGGAGCGACCGATGCTGACCGGCTGGTCGGTGCGGGGAGCCGAGAAGGTATCAGTGCGCAAGGTGCGCGGTCGGGTGCAGCTGCTGGCCGGGCGGCCCTACGATCCCGCGGTGGCAGCTCGCTCGCGGGCTGCCATCGACTCCCTCTACATCAAGGAGGGTTACTACGCCACCGCCGTGGACACCCGCGAGTTCCCGCAGGAGGACGGCAGCCTCCAGCTGGTGTTCGAGGTCGACGAGGGTCGCCGGGTCACCATCTCGCAGGTCGTCATCGACGGCAACGAGCACCTCACCGACGACGACATCGTGGCGGGCATGGCGGTGCAGCCGGAGGGCTTCTGGTGGTGGCGCAAGGGCGACTTCAGCGACCAGGATCTCGAGCGCGACATCCGTGAGCGGATCCCGATGTACTACGCCACCCAGGGGTTCATCGATGCCCAGGTCGTAAGCGACACCCTCATCGTCAACGAGAACACCGGCAAGGGACGCCTGGTGCTCCAGGTGAGCGAGGGTCGGCGCTACGAAGTGGGCGGCTTCGAGGTCGTCGGGAACCGCCAGTTCTCGGTCGAGCAGATTCGCAGGTTCTATCCGTTCGACAAGCAGAGTAGCGGCTTTCTGGGCTTCGGCGGCGGAGACCCCGAAGGCCCCCGGTACTTCGACCTGGACGAGTGGGACCAGGCGACGCAGCAGGTTCGATCACTCTACTTGAACAACGGCTACATCTACGCACAGGTGCAGCCGACGATGGTGCGCCGGTCGGAGGCCGATGGGCGCGACGTCGTGGACCTGCGCTGGCAGATCGTGGAGCGGAACCCGGCGGTCGTCAACAAGGTGCTCATTCGTGGGAACACGACTACGCACGAGGACGTGATCCGGCGGGCCATCACCGTCGTGCCGGGTGACGTGATGCGGCAGGACGCGTTGATCCAGTCGTACCAGCGCATCTCCAACCTCGGCTTCTTCGAGCAGCCGCTGCCGATTCCCGATACGGAACAAGCGAACCAGCAGGGCGACGTCAACGTCATCTTCAACGTCAAGGAACGGCACACCGGCAACGTCAACTTTGGGGCCTCGGTGGGGCAGGGCACCGGCGTAGGCGGGTTCATCGGGCTGGATGAGCCCAACCTCTTCGGCCAGGGCAAGCGGGTCGCCTTCCAGTGGCAGTTCGGCCGAAACATCAACAACTTCAACATCTCCTACAGCGACCCCGCCATCAAGGGCAGCTTGATCTCGGGGACGCTCACGCTGCATCGCTCCCGGCTACGCTACACCGTTGCCGATCTGGGACGCATCAATTCCCGCGGGGTCAGCGTGCAGGTGGGGTTCCCCTGGCGCAAGTCGCGCTTCACGCGGTTCATCGTGTCCTACACGCTACAGCAGGACCAGTACGACTCCCCGACGCTCGCGTCGCGCTTCGTGTGCGACGGCTGCGTGCTGTCGATGCTGTCCTTGAGCCTGGTGCGTGACACGCGCGTCGGACTGCCGTTCCCAACGGGCGGCACGATGCACCGCTTCACCATCGGGCAGGGCGGGGGCATCCTGGGCGGCAGCGGCGACTTCCGGCGGGCCACCTTCGAGGGCCGCTGGTACACGCCGCTGGCCACGCTCGGCGGGAGCAACCCCATGGCCGCCCCCATGACGGTGGTGTTCGGGCTGCGCACGCAGGTCGGCGGCGTATGGGGAGACGCCGGCCCGCATTTCCGCCAGCTGTTTGCGATGGGTGGGGTGCAGTTCGGCATCCCCCTGCGGGGGTATGAGGAGTTCTCGATCACGCCGCGCGGCTTCGACCCGCTCGCCGAGGGACAGGCAGCGAGCACCGTCGATGCGTTCGGCGGCGCCTACTTCGCGGGCGGCGCCGAGGTGGGCTTCCGGCTCAGCCAGTCCATGTACCTCGCCCTGTTCTACGACGCCGGGAACGTGTGGTCGGGCCCGCGGGAGCTCAACCCGACCAGGCTGTACCGGGGCGCCGGCATCGGGGCGAGTCTCATCACGCCGTTGGGCCCGATCGGCATTGACTTCGCCTACGCCTTCGATCGGGTCGATCTCTTTGGGAATCCCGATCCCGGGTGGAAATTCCACTTCCGACTTGGAAACTTCTTCTAATCAAGCATATGACCATGCACCTGGAGCGTAAGATGGCTCGTTGGGGATTGGCCGCATTGGCCGTGTTGTTGTTGGTAGGGGTTGCTGCTCTACCAGCAACCGATTCAAATACCGCGGTCCAACAGGGACCGGATATCGCCTACGTGAGCACCGAGATCGTGCTGCGGCAGACGCCGGGCTTCGCAGCAGCGGAGTCTACATTCAACGCCGAGATGGAGGTTTATCAGGGCGAAGTACAGACCCTGCAGCAAACGCTCGACTCGGCGGTCAACGCCTTCAATCAGCAGTCGATCGTGCTGTCCCCGACGGCGCGGCAGGAGAGGGCGGAGGAGCTGCGTGGGCTACAACAGCAGCTCGAGCAGCGCACCACTCAGCTGCAGACACAGGCGGCGCAGCGGCAGCAGGAGCTCGTAGGGCCGCTGGAGGAACGCATTCAGGCCGTGATCGACGGCCTGCGCGCCGAACGCGGGATGTCGCTCGTATTCGATGTGTCGGCGCCCGGCAGCAGCATTGTCTCGGCCGATCCCGCGCTCGACATCACGCCGATCGTCGTGCAGCGGCTGACCGGCGCCAGCGGACAGTAGCGCTCGCGTGGACGCCGGATCTGGTCTAACCGCCGGCCAGATCGCGGATCTGGTCGGCGGCGAGCTCGTTGGCCGGCACGATGTCATGATCGCCGGGGTGGCCCCTCTCGACCGGGCCGGCCCCGGCGACCTTTCTTTTCTTGTTTCGCCCCGCTACGCGCCGTACTTTGAGCGATCCTCCGCGGGTGCGGTGTTGCTCGGCCCCGGGTTTCGGGACCTGGCCGCCGGACCCGCGACGCGTATCATGGTGGCCGACCCACTTCCAGCACTTGCCGGCGCCCTCGAGGCGCTCTATCCCGCGGCACCGCCCCGTTGGACGGTGCACCGCTCGGCACACATCGGTCCGGGCGCTCGGTGGCACGGTCGGATCACGATCGGGTCCGGCGCGATCCTCGGCCGTGATGTCCGGCTCGGAAGCGACTGTGTCATTGGTGACCATGCACACCTCGAGGACGGAGTGGTGTTGGGCGACGGCTGCCGCGTGGAAGCGCACGCCGTGGTGCACTCTGGTGCGGAGCTCGGACACCGCGTGCTGGTCCGGGCGGGAGCGCGGGTCGGCGGCAAGGGCTTCGCGTTCGCCGAGACCGGCGACGGTCACGTCCCCCTTCGGCACGTGGGGCGTTGCGTGATCGGCGACGACGTCGAGATCGGGGCCAACACGACCGTCGACCGCGGAAGCGTAGACGACACCGTCGTGGGACCCGGCACGAAGATAGACAACCTCGTGCAGGTCGCGCACAACGTGAGGATCGGCGCACACTGCATCGTCATGGCACAGGTGGGCATTGCGGGCAGCACGGTGGTCGAGGACGACGTCATGCTCGCCGGCCAGGCAGGCCTCGCCGACCACCTGACGGTGGGGCGCGGCGCGCGGGTCGCCGCGCAGAGCGGGGTGATCGGCGACATCGCCCCGGGAGACACCGTGTCCGGCTACCCGGCCCGCAGCCACCGCGCCGTGCTGCGGCAGGCGGCCGCGCTGGCACGCCTCACGCCGCTGGTCCCGTCCATCGAGAGGATGGTCGCGCGCAATGACCCCAGCTAGACGCTCCATCGCCAAGCCGGCGACCGTGCGGGGGACGGGCCTGCACACGGGAGTCGAGGTCACCGCGAAGCTCCTGCCGGCTGACGAGGGAACGGGGGTGCGCTTCCGCCGAACCGACCTGAATCCACCATCCGAGATCGGGGCGCGGTTGGAGACGGTGAGCCAGTCCGCGCGCCGCACCAGCCTGGGCGAGGGAGACGCAGCCGTCCACACCGTGGAGCACGTCATGGCAGCGGTCGCGGCGCACTGGATCGATGATCTGGTGATCGAGCTGAATGGGCCGGAGCCGCCGGCGGGCGATGGAAGCGCCGCGCCGTACTTCACGGCGCTGGCCGACGCCGGCGTCACAGAGGTGGGCGGTGCGGCGACGGTCTATCGACCCAACGCCCCCGTCGTGGTGCGGGAGGGCGAGGCGACGTACATGGTCGCCCCGAGTGACCAACTGCGCCTTACCGTCACCATCGAGTGGGATCACCCAGCCATTGGGCGCCAGTCGGGCGCGTACGACGTAACGCCCGAGACCTTCGAGCGCGACCTGGCCGCTGCGCGCACCTTCGGGTTCGTGGCGGAAGCCGACGCCCTGCGCCACCAGGGGCTGGCACTGGGCGCGTCGCTGGACAACACGATCGCACTGTCGGACACCAGCGTGGAGGGCACCGAGCTGCGCTGGCCCGACGAGTTCGTGCGGCACAAGGCCGCCGACCTACTGGGAGACCTGGCGCTGCTGGGCGGCAGGCTCGACGCCGAGGTGGATGCCTACTGGCCGAGCCACGCCGGCAATGTCGCCCTGGCCCGCGCCATTTCGAGGACTGCGAACAGGAGGACACCCGACAGTGGCTGATATCCAGAACATCATGAAGGTGCTGCCGCACCGATACCCGTTCCTGCTCGTGGACCGCATCCTCGAGGTCGAGCCGGGCAAGCGCATCGTGGGGCTCAAGAATGTGACCATCAACGAGCCGTTCTTCCCCGGGCATTTTCCCGGACACCCCGTCATGCCCGGCGTGTTGATCGTGGAGGCGATGGCGCAGACCGGCGGTATGATGCTGATGGACGCCGTGGAGGACCCGGAGAGCAAGGTGGTGTACTTCATGTCCCTCGACAAAGTGAAGTTCCGCAAGCCGGTGGTACCCGGCGACCAGCTGCGCTTCGAACTAGAGATGCTCAAGTTCAGGGGCAAGACCTGCCGCATGCGCGGCGTGGCTTACGTCGAGGGCCAGCCGGTGGCCGAGGCCGAGATGATGGCGGCGATCGTGGATCGATGACCCCCCGGTTCCACCCCACTGCACTGATCGACCCCGACACGGAGATCGGGGCCGACGTCACGATCGGACCGTACACGGTGATTGGACCGCGCGTAACCGTGGGGGACGGCACCGCCATCGGGCCGCACGCAGTGATCCAGCAGGACACGCGGCTGGGGCGCCGCTGCACCGTCGGAGCCGGCACCGTGCTGGGTGCCGACCCACAGGACGTGAAGTACGAGGGGGAATCGACGTGGCTCGAAGTGGGCGACGAGACGATCATCCGCGAGTACTCCACGCTGCACCGTGGCACCGAAGCCCGTGGCAAGACCAGCATCGGGCGCCGCTGCTTCCTCATGACCTACGTGCACGTGGCACATGACTGCCTGCTGGAGGACGACGTCACCATCGCCAACGCGGTCCAGCTCTCGGGGCACGTGACGATCGAGGCACACGCGACTGTGAGCGGATTGAGTCCGGTCCACCAGTTCGTGCGGATCGGAACGTACGCGTACGTCGGCGGGGGCTCTCGCGTTCCCCAGGACGTCCCACCTTACACGACCGCCGTGGGCAACCCACTGAAGTTGTACGGCCTTAACACGGTGGGCCTGACACGCGCCGGATTCTCCCCGCAGGTGCGGCTCGCGCTCAAGCGGTCCTACCGCCTGCTGTTCAACTCCGACCTCACCCGGTCGGAGGCCGTCGAGCGCGTACGGAGCGAGCACGGGGACGTCCCCGAAGTGCTGCGCCTGGCAGACTTCGTGGCGCGCTCCGAGCGCGGGGTACTCGTGTGACACGCATCCTCGTCTCGGCGGGGGAGCCGTCGGGCGACGCCCACGCCGCCGCGGTGGTGGCGGCCCTCAAGCAGATGACTCCCGAGTTGGAGATCGAAGGCGTCGGCGGCCCCCTGATGGAGGCCGCGGGCGTGGACCTGGTAGCGGGCATCGAACAGCTCGCCGCCGTCGGGCTCGCCGAGGCGCTGCGGGCCCTGCCGGCCCACTGGCGGCTGCTGGGCCGGCTCAAGCGGCGGCTGGCGAGCGGGCGCTACGATGCGCTGGTGGTCGTCGACTACCCAGGGTTCCACCTGCGACTCGCCGCGGCCGCCCGGGCAGCCGGTGTGCCGGTGCTCTACTACATCGCCCCACAGGTCTGGGCCTGGGGCGGCTGGCGCCTGCGCCGCATCCGGGAGCGGGTGCAGGCGCTGGCAGTCATTCTCCCGTTCGAGGAGCAGTACTTCGGCGCGCACGGCATTCCCGCCACATTCGTGGGCCACCCGCTGCTCGACCGACCGGTGGGGCCCTCGCGGGAGGAGGCCCGCCGCGCGCTGGGTCTCGATCTCGAGCGACCGGTGCTCGCGGTTTGTCCCGGCAGTCGTTCCACCGAGGTGACGCGTCTGCTACCGACTTTCCGTGACGCGGTCCGGCAGCTGCGGCGCAGCGTGTCCGGGCTCGAGGCCGTGCTGCTGGACGCCGCGGGGGTGGTGCGCGGTGAGGTACCCGAGTGCGCCACGTGGCGGGGGGATAGCGCGACGCTGTTCGCCGCCGCCGACGCCGGCCTGTGCAAGTCCGGCACGACGACCCTGGAGGCCGCCCTTGCTGGCATGCCCATGGTCATCGCGTACCGGATGCATCCCGCCACCTTCGCCATCGCCCGGCGCGCGGTGCGCGTGTCGGACATCGGGCTGGTGAATCTGGTTGCGGGACGTCGGGTGGCTCCCGAGCTGGTGCAGCAGGCGGCCACGGCCGAGGCCTTGGCCCGCGCTGTGCACCCCCTCCTCGAGCGCGACGGCGAGGAAGCCGCGGCGCAGCGCGCCGCGTTCCCGGCCATCCGGGCCGCCATGGGACCTCCCGGCGCGGCGCGGCGCGTGGCGGACCTGGTGCGCCGGCTAGCCGCATGAGGAGCACCGTGGCGGCGGTGACTCGGTGGATCGCGACCCTGCTGGCCTCGAGCTGGCGGCTCGACGTCTCCGGCGAGCAGCATGTGTCGCAACTGCGGTCGGCCGGCGAGCGCATCATCTACGCCGTATGGCACGGCGCCCTGCTCCCCCCGCTGTGGCACCGACGCCGCCAGGGCATCACGCTCCTGGTGAGCTCCCACCGCGACGGCACCCGACTCGCCAACGCCGCCCGCCGCTGGGGTTACCGCGTCGCCTTCGGATCCAGCACGCGCGGGGGCAGCGGCGGCCTGCGCAGTGTGGTGCGGGCGTTGACCAAGGGCACGGAAGTCGCGTTCACTCCGGACGGTCCCCGCGGACCGGCCCGCGTCGCGAAGCCGGGGGCGGTCGCCGCGGCGCAACACGGCGAGGCGTTCATCGTGCCGATCGGCGCGGCGGCCGAACCGGCATGGCGGGCGTCCTCGTGGGACGGCTTCACCGTCCCGCGGCCGTTCTCCAGAGTGCGGCTCGTGTACGGTGAGCCCTTCCGCGTGCCCAAGGGCACGGCAGGACTGGAGTGGGGCAGGGCACGCCTCGAGGAGGCGCTCGCCGCGGCAGAGCACGAGGCCCGATGCTCTGGGTAACACGCTGGCTGTGGCGCCGAGGCCCGCTCTCGGCCCGCATCGCGCGGCTGCTGCTCCTGCCACCGGCGTGGGCCTATCGCAGCGTCACCGCCGTGCGGGCCTGGAGTTACCGCCGGCACCTGCTGCCCCAGTCCATCCCAACCGCGCCCACCGTGGCCGTGGGGAACCTCACCGTGGGAGGATCGGGAAAGACGCCCGTGGCATCCTGGATCGCGTCGTACTACGCCGAGCGGGGCATCAGACCGGGCATCGTGTTGCGCGGCTACGGAGGCGACGAAGGGGCCGTGCACCGGGTGCTGGTACCGCAGGCCGTCGTAGTCGAGGACCCCGATCGTGTCACCGCTGCAGAGCAGGCCGCGGAGCAGGGCGCGGAAGTGATCGTGCTGGACGACGCGTACCAGCGGCTCGACGTGGCGCGCGACCTCAACATCGCCGTGGTGAGCGCGGAGTCCAGCCGGGCCGTCCCGTGGACGCTCCCGGCCGGGCCCTGGCGCGAGGGGTGGCGCGCACTGCGCCGCGCCGACCTGGTGGTGATCACCCGCAAGCGCGCCGGACGGGTGGTGGCCCAGCAGGTGGCCGAGCGCGTGCGACGCACCGCACCCCGCGCGGGCATCGCGGTCGCCCACCTCGCGATCCGCGGCTTCCGGAGCATGCGCACGGGGGACCGCCTGGCGTTGGAGCAGCTTTCGGGCACCCGGGTCCTCGCCTCCGCCGGCGTCGGCGATCCCGATGCCTTCGCCGACCAGTGCCGCGAATTGGGAGCCCTGGTCCAGCTGGCGCCGTGGCGGGATCATCACCGCTACTCCAGCTCGGATGTGCGCCGCCTCCTCCAAGCCGCCGGCGAGGTTGATTACGTTGTAGTCACCGAGAAGGACGCGGCCAAGCTGCGCGGTTGTTGGCCTGCGGAGGCGACCGATCCGCTGGTGGCGGCGCTGGAGGTGCGCTGGGAGCGCGGCCGCGCAACGGTGGAGACGGCACTGGATGCCGTCGCCGCCGACATCGATACCCTCTTGACCTAGACCGGATCGCCCGCGCGGCGTTCGACCATGGCCATATGAGCGACGGCACCAGCACGGAAGCACCCGCCCGCGTCGCCGCCGTGCACCGGCTGCGCGGGCTGTATGCCTGATGATCGTGCACGTGGTCGCCGTAGGACGCGTGAGGGACGCGGCCCTGCGCGAGGCCTGTAACGCCTACGCCGCACGCATCGGGCGCTACCAGCGTTTCGAGGTTCGCGAAGTCCGCGAGGCCGGCCGCAAGGAGCGCGACGCCGCGGCTGCGAGGCGGCTGGAGGGCCGCACGCTACTCGATGCCGTACCGCCCGGTAGCCATGTCGTGGCCCTCACCCGCGGCGGGGAGACGAAGACCAGCGAGGAGCTTGCCGGCCTGGTCGAACAATGGAGGGAGCTGGCGCGCGACGTCGCCTTCGTCGTGGGAGGCGCGCACGGACTGGATCAGACGTTGCTCGACCGCGCGCACCAGCGTTTGGCGCTGTCCGACATGACACTGCCTCACGAGCTCGCGCGCCTCGTCTTGCTGGAGCAGCTCTACCGTGCCATGACGATCCTTCGGGGAGAGCCGTACCACAAGGGGCACCGGCCATGACGGAGTGGTTCGAGCAGTGGTTCGGCGAGGAGTACCTGCGGCTCTACCCCCACCGGGACGACGAGGACGCGGATCGTCTCGCTACACTGATCGAACATCACGTGCCGCTCGAGGGACGCCGGGTACTGGATCTGGCCTGCGGGCCGGGGAGGCACGCCGCGCAATTTGCACGTCGTGGAGCGAAAGTTGTGGGATTCGACCTCTCTATGCCACTGTTGAGCCGGGCGCGCCACCGACCAGGGCCGCCGCTGGACTTGGTGCGGGGCGACATGCGGCGACTTCCGTTTCGACCCGAGTCGTTCGACCTGGCCGCCAACTTGTTCACCAGCTTCGGCTATTTTGCAGACGACGCGCAACATGCCGAGGTATTGCGGGGGACGGCCGAGGTGCTCCGCCCAGGCGGCACGTTCGTGCTGGACTACCTCAACGCCGCGTTGGTGCGGGAGACGCTGGTGCCGCACGAAGAGCAACAGGTCGGTGACCAACGTGTGGCGGTGGAGCGGCGCATTTCCGACGATGACCGCTCCGTGATCAAGGAGATGCATCTCGTGAACGACGGGCGCAGCTTCGTGGAGCGGGTGCGGCTGTTCGAGCGGGAGGAGCTGGAGACCATGGTGCACGGCGCGGGCCTCACCGTGCACACACGCCTGGGAAGCTACACTGGGGACGCGGTCGCTCCCGACGCCCCCCGGGTCATCCTGATCGCGGAGCGGACATGAGCTTCACGCTGGAGACCACGCTGACCGCGCCCGCCCCGGCGCTGGACGCGAAGGCGCTCGCGACCGCACGCAGCGTGACGCCAGACCCGCGGCTCAAGGAGGCCTGCGTCGCACGCGCCGCCGCCGCCGACAACCTCGAGCGTCTGTTCGCCGAGGGCGGACTCTGCATCACCACGGGGCAGCAACCCGGCCTCCTCACCGGCCCCCTGTTCACGATCTACAAGGCGCTGACGGCGATCGCGGTCGCGCGTGGCTTCGAGCAGCACCTGGGCCGACCCGTCGTGCCGCTGTTTTGGGTGGCCGGCGACGATCACGACTTCTTGGAGGCGAATCATCTCTACCAGCTGACCCCCACCAATGAGGTAGAGCGGGTAGAGCTGCGCGCCCGCGCGCCCGAGGCACCGCTGCGCTCGCTCTACGAGGAGCCGCTCGGCCCCGAGATCCGAGACATCATCGACACCGTGCTCGCCACGACGCCCGATTCAGAATTCCGCAGCGACGTGACACAGTGGCTGGAGCGGCACTACCGCGAGGAGCAGGACTTCGCAGGGGCTTTCGCGGAGGCCCTGGCCGACCTGCTCGGTCCGCACGGGCTCATCGTGTTCCGCTCTACCCACGCCGCGGCCAAGCAGGCGATGGGGCCGCACTTGCTCCGCGCGCTCGAAGGGGCCGCCGAGCTCGACCGTCACATGTCGGAGCGCACCGCGGAGCTCCACGGTGCGGGACGGCCGACGCCCGTCCCGGTGGGCGAGGGTGCGACCCTGGTGATGATTCAGGACGAGCAGGGACGGGACCGCCTGGTCCAGGGAGACGACGGGTACGTCGCCAGACGGACGGGGCACCACTGGAGTCTGGAGCAACTGCGCGCCATCGCCGGCGACGATCCGCAGCGGCTCTCCCCCAACGTGCTGCTGCGGCCGCCCGTTGAGGCGGCCCTGCTGCCGACCCTCGCCTACGTAGCCGGTCCCGGCGAGCTGGCATATCTGCCGCAGGCCGATCCGGTGTACCGCATGCTCGGGGTCACCCCACAGGCCGTCGTGCCGCGTTGGTCGGGGCTGGTCGTGGAGACACGCGTGGACAAGGTCCTCACCAAGTACGGTATCGCTGCCTCGGACCTGGCCGCTCCCGAGGGACCGCTGGAAGCCTCCCTCGTCGAGGGCGACATGCCGGAGGCGGCGCGGGAAGCGCTGGCGGCGCTGCGACAGGGCCTACAGGAGCAGTACGGCCGCCTCGAGGAGGCGGCTGCCGGAGTGGACACCACGCTGCGCAAGGCGGTGCAGTCGGCCCGCAACAGTGCCCTCTCCGGCGCCACGCAGTTGGAGAAGCGGCTCGTGTCGCACCTCAAGAAGCGCAACGACATCGTCGTACAACAGATCGCCAAGGCCCGCAACAGCCTCTTTCCCGCTGGGCGACCGCAGGAGCGGATGTTCAACGTGGTGGCCTACCTGGTGCGCCATGGGGCGCCGTTCCTCAATGCAGCACTCGAGGCGTGCGCGGAAGCCGTTCCCGCTCTTGATGGGACCACGCCTGACAGGTAGTATCGCCCCATGATCTGGCCATTCGGGCTCGCGGTCGTCATCCTGGCACTCTTGATCCCCATTCTCGTGTTCGCGTTCGACGTGCCACGACTGCGGAGGCGGGCGGAAGAAGCGGATCGGCTGGCCCCTGAGTGGGAACGGCGGCTCGAGGAGCTCACCAAGCGGTTGATGGTGATCGAGGACGAGGTCGACGATCTCGGACGCGGCGTCGACACGCTGCGTGACGAGACCCAGTTCCTACAGCGGCTGCTGGAGGATTCCGAACCCCGCGAGCCGCCGAACCGGCTCGCTCCGCCCAAGCCCTAGACGCGTGGCATCCTCGCAGGGCCGTCTCGCGGCCCGGGTCGGTGCCGGGATTCTCCTCACCCGCGTCCTGGGCTTCGTCCGGGAGCGGGTCTTCGCACACTACTTCGGCGACGGTGTCGCCGCTGATGCCTTCCGCGCCGCGCTTCGCATTCCCAATGTCATCCGCAACCTCCTGGGGGAGGGAACGCTCTCGGCGTCGTTCATTCCGGTCTATGCCGGGATGATCGAGCGGGGTGAGACGGACAGCGCCAAGCGGCTCAGCTCGGTCATCGCGTCGGTCCTGGTGCTGCTCACCGCGCTGCTGGCGTTCATCGGCATCGTGCTGGCCCCGGTGATCACCGACTTCGTGGCACCGGGCTTCTCCGGGGCCCGACGCGATCTGACCGTCACGCTGGTCCAGGTCATGTTCCCCATGTCGGGGATCATGATCCTCTCGGCATGGTGCCTCGGCATCCTCAACACGCACCGGCGGTTCTTCCTCTCCTACGCCGCACCCGCGCTGTGGAACATCGCGCAGATCGCGACCCTGGTGACCCTCGGCGGCATCCTCGCCGAACTCAGGCTCGTCGTCGCGCTGGCCTGGGGCGCGCTCGCCGGCAGCCTGCTGCAGTTGTTGGTGCAGTTGCCGGCTACCCTCAGGCTCGTGGGCGGTGTCCGCTGGAGCCTCGACCTGAGCGCGCCGGGTGCGCGAACCGTGATCCGCCGCTGGGTGCCGGTCATCGTGGGCGCTGGTGCGTACCAGATCTCCAGCATCGTGGATACACAGCTCGCGTCGCTGCTGCAGCAGGGCTCCGTCGCCATCCTGGGCTACGCCCAACTCGTCGCGATCCTGCCGGTTTCGCTCTTCGGGATCAGCGTCGCGGCCGTGGCCCTACCGGAGCTGAGCCGTGATGTGGTGAGCGACGACACGCGACTGCTCAAGGGCCGACTGGGGGCGGGCACGAGGCGGATCGCCTACTTCGTGCTGCCAGCAGCCGTCGCGCTCGGCGCCCTCTCCCCACAGGTCATCGGGGCGCTGTTCCAGACCGGGGCATTCGGGGCCGCCCAGACGGCGATCGCAGCCGGAGTACTGTCGGCGTACGCGATCGGCATTCCGGCACAAGCATCCCTCAAGCTGTTTGCGTCGGGGCACTATGCGCGCGGTGACACCAAGACGCCGGTGCGGATTGGCGTCCTCTCCGTCGTAGTGTCGGCGGTCTCCGCCTATCTCCTCATGCAGCGGTACGGGCCGGCCGGCATCGCGCTCGGGGCAGCCATCGCCGCCTGGGTCAACGCGACCCTCAATTTCGGTACCCTGTCTCGCCGGGTAGGCCGCATTCTGGACCCGTCCGAGCGCAAGGCGATCGCCGTGTCCGTGGTCTCCACGGTACCCGCGGCGCTCGCCGGCCTCGGCGTGGTACGCGCACTGGATGCCCGTCCCCTGTGGCTCTCCGCCGTGGCCGCGCTCGCGGCATTCTCCACCGTGTACGGCGTGCTCACCCTGCTGCTGCGCCACCCCGAGGCGCAGCGCGTGTGGAGCTCCATCCGACACCGTTAGCTTTCGGGCATGCCGTCTGAGGCACTGGAACGCAAGATCGCATCGCTCCCCGACCGGCCGGGGGTGTATCTCTGGAAGGGCGCGCAGGGAGAGGTGCTGTACGTCGGCAAGGCCAAGCGTCTGCGACAGCGGGTGCGCAACTACTACGGCGCCGACACCTCCCGCGGTCCCACGCTGCGCATGCTGCTGCGTCTCATTCGCGACCTGGACACCATCGTCGTCCCATCCGAGTCGCAGGCACTCCTGCTCGAGAACAACCTGATCAAGGAGTACCGCCCGCGCTTCAACATCCAGCTGCGGGACGACAAGAGCTACCCGCGCATCGCCGTGACCCTGGGGGAGCCGTTCCCCCGCGTCCTCGTGGTGCGCCACCTCGACCTCCCGGGGGCGCGCTTCTTCGGACCCTACACCGACGTGGGGGTGCTGCGCCGCACCCTGCGCATCATTCGGCGCCTGTTCACGGTCCGCTCGTGCCACTACGCGCTCCCCGACGAAGCACCGGAGCGGCCGTGCCTCGACTATCACATCCGTCGCTGCCTCGCGCCCTGCGTCGCGTACCAGAGCGAGTCCGAGTACCGCGGCATGGTGGACGACGTCATCACGTTCCTCGAGGGCAAGACGGTGGAGGTGCGCACGCGACTGCGGGAGCGAATGGACGAAGCATCTCGACGGCTGGACTACGAGCGGGCCGCGGAGATCCGCGACGCGCTCGCCTGGCTCGAGCAGCTGGAGCAACCCCAGACCGTTGAGTTCGTCGGCGGCCGGGACACCGACGCCATCGGCTTCGCCCGTGACGGCGACGACGCCGTCGGCGTGGTGCTTCGGGTGCGAAAAGGGAAGATCCTCGCCCGCGAGCAACGGTTCTACGAGAACCTCTCAGAAGCATCGGACGACACGATCCTGTCGACGTTCCTGGTGGGCCACTACGTTCGCGGCGAAGGCCTCGCATCCCGGGTGGCCCTGCCGTTCGCGCCGGCCGACTTGGAGGCACTGCGTGAGCTGGCGCCGGAGCGGCAGTGGTCTATTCCGCAGCGGGGCACCAACCAGCGCTTGGTGGCGCTGGCCGACCAGAACGCGCGGCACCTGCTGGAGAGCTTCAAGATCGAGTCGCTCGAGACCCACGAGCGCGTGGAGGA
>JBDGYO010000025.1:0-14955 GCA_039584015.1 Gemmatimonadota bacterium
CGTGAAGATCTTCAACTGGATCGCCACTATGTGGGGCGGCCGCCTGAAGTTCACGACCTCGATGCTCTTCGCCATCGGCTTCATCGCCATGTTCATCGTGGGCGGGCTCTCCGGCGTGATGCATGCCTCCCCGCCGGCCGACCTACAGCAGACCGACACGTATTTCGTGGTGGCGCACTTCCACTACGTGCTGGTGGGCGGTGCCGTGCTTGGGTTGTTCGCGGGGATCTACTACTGGTGGCCCAAGGTGTTCGGGCACCAGCTCAGTGAGGCGGTCGGCAAGTGGCACTTCTGGCTCACGGTGATCGGCGCCAATCTGGCGTTCTTCCCGATGCACTTCATCGGACTGTTGGGCATGCCGCGACGCGTGTACACGTACGCCCCGGAGCTGGGACTGGACACGATGAACCTGGTCGCCACGATCGGCGCGTTCGCCATGGGGTTGGGCAGCCTGGTCTTCGTGTTCAACGCTTGGTACTCGCGCACACGGGGCAAGGTGGCCACGGCCAATCCGTGGGACGGCGCCATGTTGGAGTGGGCGATGGCGTCGCCCCCGCCGGTGTACAATTTCTCGGTGATCCCCAACGTGAAGTCACGGCTACCGCTCTGGTCGGAGAACGGCTACGAGCCCCGTCCGCTGCCGGACGCGCCACCCCAGGCGATCCATCTGCCGGGTGGCTCCCACTGGCCCCTGGTGACGGCGATCGGCATCATCGTGGGAGCCGTCGGTGGCGTCACCCAGAACCTGTGGATCGCGCTGCTCGCGGCGGCGATCCTTGTGGTCGGCATCTACGCTTGGGCCTTCGAGCCCTTTGAGGTCTGAGCATGAGCGAAGCAGTGGCGGGCCATTACACCAGTACCGGTCTCGACAGCCGGAAGATCGGGTTCTGGACCTTCATCGGATCCGAGTGCCTGCTGTTCGGCTCCCTGATCTCCACCTACCTGGTGTACCAGGGAAAGAGCGTCGTCGGGCCGACCCCGCAGGAGATCCTCAACATCCCGCTGACGTCTATCAGCACCTTCGACCTGCTCATGTCGAGCCTGGCCATGGTGCTGGCGCTCGCAGCAGTGAGCCGGGGAGACAAGCTGTGGTCACGGGTGTGGATCGCGACCACGGCCTTCCTCGGATTGGTGTTTCTCGGGTTCCAGGTCTACGAGTTCACCAGCTTCGTGCACGAAGGCCTCACGCTCCAGGTCAATCTGTTCGGCTCCACTTTCTTCGTGCTGACTGGAACGCACGGCGCCCATGTGTTGGTGGGTGTGATCTGGTTGCTGACGTTGCTGGTACGGTCGTTCCAGGGGAAGCTGGGTCCCGAGAAGGCGATGAACGTGGAGCTCGCCGGTCTCTACTGGCACTTCGTCGATGTGGTGTGGATCGTGATCTTCACCGTAGTCTATCTGCTACAGTAACGGGCAATCGTCATGAGCGAGCAGTCGAGCAATCACGAGCAAGGACATCCAGGCGTCGCAACTTACCTGACCGTCGCGGCAGTCCTCACGATCATCACGTTGGTGGAGGTGGGGATCTTCTACGTGCCGGCGTTCCAGAACATCCTGGCACCAGTGCTGCTCACGCTTTCCGGGACGAAATTCGTTCTGGTCGTGGGCTTCTACATGCACCTCAAGTCGGACCACCAGCTCTTCCGCATGATCTTCACGGTCCCGCTGCTCATCGCCGTCGCGGTCGGTATCGCGCTGCTCTTTCTCTTCGGAGTCGTCACCCTGACCTGAACGCAGGGCGCCGTGCCACAGATAGCTCTCACGCGCAGTCGCAGCGCCGACTATCTCGAACTGACCAAGCCGAACATCGTCGGGATGATTCTCGTGACGGTGGCGGCGGGGTTCTACCTGGCTGCGCCTGGTGCCGTGAACGGCCTCCTGTTGCTGCACACGTTGCTCGGCTCCGCTATGGTGGCAGCGGGCAGCAACGCGCTGAACCAGGTGCTCGAGCGGAGGATCGACGCCCGCATGCGGCGTACCGAGAACCGTCCGCTGCCCGCCGGGCGTCTCGGAGTCACGGAGGCGACGCTGATCGCCTGGACGCTGGGGCTCGCCGGCGTGGGCTACCTGGCCCTGTTCACCAACCCGGTCGTCACCCTCCTCGCTGCTGCTACGCTCGGCTCCTACGTGTTCGTGTATACGCCGCTCAAGCGGAAGACCTCGATGTGCACGCTGGTGGGCGCGGTGCCGGGTGCCCTCCCGATCGTCGGAGGGTGGGCGGCGGCGAGCGGTGCCATCCCAGTGCAGGCGTGGGTGCTGTTCGGCATCCTGTACCTCTGGCAGCTGCCCCACTTCCTGGCGTTGGCCTGGATCTGTCGCGACGACTACGAGCGTGCCGGACTCCGCATGGTGAGTGTTACCGCGGGGCCCGATGCCACCTTCCGGCAGGCGTTGGCCTTCTCGGTCATGCTGTTGCCCCTGAGCCTGCTGCCGAGCGTGCTCGGCGCCGCCGGGCCGGTCTATTTCTTCGGAGCGCTCGTGTGCTCGCTGTGGCTCATCCGGGCCACGGCCACTGCTGCGCGGGATCGCTCGAAGGCCAAGGCTAGGCGACTCTTCCTCGTCACGGTAGCGTACCTACCTGCCGTGCTGCTCCTGATGATCCTGGACAAGGTGCTATGAGCCGACTGACACTGACGCTGCTCGCCGCCACGCTGCTGGCGGCGTGCGCTCCCGGACCGACCACGCAGCCGGCGCCGCTGGCGAGCGACTCGGCTCGCTTCGAGGACTTCGCTGCGCGCTACCTGGATGGAGCGTTCCGCCCCGAGCGGGACGGCGACGACCCGTACGCGAGGTTCCGCCCGGCGGCGGAGCAATCCGCACTCACCGCAGCGCAGCAGGTGATGGATGAGCTGCACGCGATAGACACCGCGCAGCTCACCACGGCGCAGCGCATCGACTGGCTGCTGGTCGAGGCGCGAGCGAAGCGCAGCTTCGCCGACTCGGTGCTGCGGCAGGTCGAGCGGGTGCCCAGTCGATACATCACGTTGGGGGGGATCTACTGGCAGGTCGCGGGCGGTTCCGAGCCCGATGCGGAGGACTGGGCCGAAGCGCTGGAAACGCTCGAGGAGGCACCGGGGGCGCTGGCCGTCGGGCGCGGGCGCCTGGTGGACCCACCTCCACTGTGGATCTGGCTTGCCGGGCAGAGCGCGCGCGGATTCGTGGACTTCCTGGGCGGCGAATTCGTGGAGCGGGCCGCCGAGGCACCCGACACGTTGCGGGAGCGGCTGGTGACGGCGGCAAGTACCGCGAGTGCTGCGCTCGAGGCGTACGTCGCGTTCCTGACCGACACGCTCGAGGCGGGCGGCGACGATTCCTGGGCGGTGGGGAGCGAGTACTACGACTGGGTGCTGCGCGAGGTGAACTTCCTGCCCTACACCGCGGAAACCATGATCGCGGAGGGCTATCGGATTCACGAGGCGACGAAGGCGGCGCTGGACTCGCTGGCCGGCACCGTGGATGGGGGCAAGAGCTGGCGCGAGCTGGTCGAGGACATGCAAGGCCGCCACCCGGAGCCCGGGAAGATTCTAGAGCAGTATGAGCGGGAGTCCCGGCGGGTCGAGGCGCTGCTCATCCGCGAGGACCTCATCCGCATCCCGCCGTGCGAGGACCTGCTCCTCGTGGCCACACCGCCGGCCCTGCGCGAGACCTATGCATGGGGTGGCTACGGCGGCATCCGGGAGCGGGACGACGTCATGTACGGGCGTTTCTTCGTGACCGATGTAGTCCCGGGCATGACGCCCGAGCAGGTGGAGGATAAGCTGCGAGCCCAGAACTACGGGTGGATCGCGGTGATCGCATTGCACGAGGGGTATCCCGGTCACCATCTGCAGAACGTGTACTCGCGTGCCAACTCCCGGGAGCTGCGCCGCCGCTTTGGAAACACGTACTACGGCGAGGGGTGGGCGCTCTACGCCGAGCACTGGATGCTGCGCGAGGGGCTATTCATCGATACCGATCAGCGGCTCGCCCAGCTCCAGATGCGCCTGTGGCGCACCGCGCGCGTGATCATTGACCCCTCGCTCCACACCGGCCGCATGAGTTACGAGGAGGCGGTGCAGTTCTTCATCGACGAGGTGGGGCTCACCCGCTCGGCGGCCGAGGCCGAGGTGAATCGCTATACCACATGGCCCACGCAGGCCCCGTCCTACATCATCGGTTGGCTGGAGATCGAGAAGCTCAAAGCGGAGCTGCAGGCCGAGATGGGCGAGCGCTTCCAGGAAAAGCGGTTCCATGAGGCGCTGCTGGAGCAGGGGAGTCTGCCGCTGGCACTCATGCGGCGGGCGATGTGGGAGGAGATGGTGGGCCACCCCGCCGCCGCCGCCGCGACCCCGGTGCAGGGGGAAGACGCAAGGGGGAAGGGTAGGACGGGCGTCCCCCGCTGAACGTTCTCATGTAGAGACAGAAACGAGCGCCCGGTCATCGACCAGGCGCCCGTTGGCTGATCCGTGGGGGACGTCTCCGCTAGTTCCCCGCGCGCAGCCGCACCACTCTCGAGGCGGCCTGGTTGCCGCGCAGCTGGTACACACGTAGGGACACGATGCTGCCGGCCGCAACGGTGCCCAGCGTGTTCTCGAGGTCGTCGAGCGTTCTGACGCGCTTTCCGTTGACGTGCGTGATGATGTCGAGCACCCCCTGCCGTGGTGTGGCCGGCGCGAGGGGCTTGCCCCGTGCGGGCCCGTTCGGGTCCACCCGCACGATGATCGGTCCCCGGTTCTCCGAGCTGATCCCCCCGCGTGACGCCAGCTCCGCGGGGAGTGCCTCCAGCTCGAGGCCCAGCTTCGATAGGTGGGACGCCGTCTCGCCACGCTCCGGGCGGTCCAGACTCGCGACCTGCGGATCCTCCTGAGTGTTGGCCTCGCCCAGCACCACGGGAATCTCCAGGCGCTGTCCGCCCTCGCGCATCACGGTGACCATGATACGGTCGCCGGGCTTCCTGAAGCCGACCATCTGCTGTAGCTGCGCCACGTAGTCCACTCGATCGCCGTCAACCTCGATGATCACGTCACCCTGCTCGAGGCCCGCCCGCTTGGCGGGGCTGTCATCGCCCGAGAAGTCCGCGACCATCACGCCACGGACCTCGTCGAGGCCAACGAACTCGGAATCCTCGGGGTCGGCCTCCTCGATGCTCACACCGAGCGCCGCCCGTGTGACCTTACCTGTCTCGATGAGCTGCTCCGAGACGATGCGGGCCAGGTTGACCGGGATGGCAAATGAATAGCCGGAGTAGAAGCCGGTGCGGCTGGCGATGGCGGAGTTCACTCCCACCACCTGGCCGTTGATGTTGACGAGCGGTCCGCCGGAGTTGCCCGGGTTGATGGCTGCGTCGGTCTGGATGAAGTCCTGAATGTTCCAGCGAGAGTTGTTCAGTCCGGCCAATCCGCGGTTCCGACCGCTCACGATGCCTGCCGTCACGGTGAAGGTGAACGCCTCGCCCAACGGGTTTCCGATGGCGAGCACCCACTCCCCCACACGGAGGTCGTCGGAGTCGCCCAGGGAGACGCTGGGGAGGTTCCGGGCGTCGATCTTGAGGACCGCGACGTCGGTATCCGCGTCGCCGCCCACGACCTCCGCTATGTACACGCGGCCGTCGAACAGCGTGACGTCCAGTTGGTCAAAGCCGTCCACCACGTGATTGTTGGTGACGAGGTATCCGTCGGAGGAGATAATGAACCCGCTCCCGGTTCCCCGGCGTGGCCGTTGCTGCTCGGGGCTGTCGAAGAACCGATCGAACGGCGAAGGAACCGGCGGACGCTGCTCCTGCGCGCGGCTGTCCGCTCGCGCCTCGATAAACACCACCGCCGGCCGTACGGCCTCGGCCACCGCGGCGAAAGCGTTCCCCAGGTCCACAATGGGCTGTGCTGCCTCGACCGGCGCCGGCCGGTCCACGATCACGGTGCCGCTGGGTTGCTGGGCGAACGTCTTGGCCGGAATGTCGAGCGCCGACACGAAGGCCACCGCCAACGCCAGCGCCACCCCTACCAGCGCTCCGAACTTGATCCACTCTCGTCTACGTGACATCGCTTCGCCTCTGTCAGGTTTCTGATCTGCTTCTCACGACTCTAATGTAACCCCCCGACTGGGGCGGGAGTTTCACCGCCCCAGCCGGGGCTGCGCCTCGCGTGAGGTTGGCTACGACTTGTCCTCGTCAACGATCTCGTAGTCGGCCTCGACCACATCCTCCGGTTGCTGGGCCTGCTCGTCGCCCGCCGGCTCGGCGTCGCTCGGCTCGGATGCCTGCTGGGCCTGCGCCGCCTGGTACAGGGAGGCTCCGGCGGCCGAGTAGGCCTGCGAGAGCTCCTCGAGCGCCGACTTGATCTCTGCGGCAGCTCCCGAGCGGAGCGCTTTCTTAGCGCCCTCCACCGCGCCGTCGAGCCGCTCCTTCTGTGAGCTCTCCAACTGATCGGCCCACTCCTTCATGTTCTTCTCGACCTCGTAGACCATCGCATCGAGGCGGTTACGCGCGTCGATCTCCTCTCGCCGCTCCTTGTCCTCCGACGCGTGGGACTCCGCGTCCGTGACCATGCGATCGATCTCCGAGTCCGAGAGCCCGCTGGAGGCCTCGATGCGGATCTTCTGCTCCTTGCCGGTCGCCTTGTCCTTGGCCGAGACGTGTAGGATGCCGTTGGCATCGATGTCGAAGGTGACCTCGACCTGCGGCATGCCGCGCGGCGCGGGCGGGATCCCCGTCAACTGGAAACGGCCGATGGTTCGGTTGTCGAGGGCCATGTCCCGCTCACCCTGCAGTACGTGGATCTCCACGGTGGTCTGGTTGTCCTCCGCCGTGGAGAACACCTCCGACTTCTTGGTCGGGATCGTCGTGTTCCGGCTGATGAGGACCGTCGTCACCCCGCCGAGCGTCTCGATGCCCAGCGACAGAGGGGTCACGTCCAGCAGCAGGACATCCTTGACCTCGCCGGCCAGCACGCCGCCCTGAATGGCCGCGCCAATGGCCACGACCTCGTCGGGGTTCACGCCCTTGTGGGGCTCCTTCCCGAAGAAGTCCTTCACGATGTCCTGGACCTTGGGGATGCGCGTCGAGCCGCCCACGAGGATGACCTCGTCGATCTCGTTGGGCTTGAGACCGGCGTCCTTCAGTGCCTGCTGCATCGGGGGGAGGAGCCGCTGGAACAGATCATCGGCGAGCTGCTCCAGCTTCGCCCGCGTGAGCTGCGTATTGAGGTGCTTCGGACCCGACTGATCGGCCGTGATGAACGGCAAGTTGATGTCCGTCTGGGTGCGGCTCGAGAGTTCCATCTTGGCCTTCTCTGCCGCCTCCTTGAGTCGCTGCAGGGCCATAGCGTCCTTGGACAGATCGATGCCCTGGTCCTTCTTGAACTCGTCCACCAGCCAATCGATGACCCGCTGGTCGAGATCGTCCCCGCCCAGGTGGGTGTCGCCGTTGGTGGACTTGACCTCGAAGACGCCCTCGGCCAGCTCAAGCACGGAGATGTCGTACGTGCCGCCACCGAAGTCGAAGACGGCGATCTTCTCCTCCTTCTTCTTCTCCAGGCCGTACGCCAGCGAGGCCGCGGTCGGCTCGTTGATGATCCGCAGCACCTCGAGCCCGGCGATCTTGCCGGCGTCCTTGGTGGCCTGACGCTGTGAGTCGTTGAAGTACGCCGGAACCGTGACCACGGCCTTCTCGACCGAGTACCCCAGGTAGTCCTCGGCGGTCTGGCGCATCTTCTGGAGGATCATGGCGGAGATCTCGGGCGGCGTGTACCGCTTGTCGCCGATCTCTACCGAGGCGAGGTCGTTCTGGCCGGCCACGACCTGGTACGGCACCTCGCTGATCTCCGTCTTCACTTCGCCGATCCGGCGTCCCATGAATCGCTTGATGGAGAACACCGTGTGCTTGGGGTTGGTGACCGCCTGCCGCTTGGCCACCTGGCCGACGAGGCGCTCGCCGTCCTTGGTGAACGCCACCACCGACGGCGTGGTGCGCCCCCCCTCCGAGTTGGGAATGACCACCGGATCGCCACCCTCCATGACGGCCACGACGGAGTTGGTGGTGCCGAGGTCAATCCCGATTACTTTCTGTGCCATGTGCTTTCCTTGCGTAGGTGTCTGATGCGTAACCTGGCTGGAGGGTCGCTAGTGCAAGCCGCGTACCAGCCAAATGCGCCAAACTGGCAGAGTTGTGGCAGTGCCCGAGTGAACGTGCAAGAAGCGGTTAAGTAACGACTTATGGCACGAGCCGGCAAGGCCGATGTTTCCCTACCGAGACGACAACCCCACCCTCACCACCCCGGTCATCACGCTGGCCCTCATCGGCGTGAACGTGGTGGTCTGGATGTTGGTCCAGGGAGCCGGCACCGACCCGGCGCTGGTGCGGTCGGTGTGCCATCTCGGGCTCATCCCGGGGGAGTTGCTGGGCCGGGTTCCGCCTGGGGCGGAGCTGCCGCTGGGGCCGGGGTACGCCTGTCCGGTGGGGGGCGATCCTGCGCCGCACACCGTGCTCACCTCCATGTTCCTGCACGGCAGCTGGCTCCACATGCTGGGCAACATGTGGTTCCTCTGGATTTTCGGGAACAACGTGGAGGACTCCATGGGACGGGGCCGGTACGTGGCGTTCTACCTGCTGTGTGGTCTGCTGGCGTCGGCGGCCCAGGTGGTTGCCGATCCCGGCTCGCCGGTGCCGATGGTGGGAGCCTCGGGAGCGATCAGCGGCGTGATGGGAGCGTACCTGGTGCTCTATCCGAAGGTGCGGGTGCACCTGTTCGTCTTCCTGGGGTTCTTCGTCACCACGTTCGCCGTGCCCGCCTACTTCATGCTGCTCTACTGGATGTTCCTCCAGGGCCTCGGGAGCGCGGCCGATTTTGCCCGCGGTGGCGAAGGAGGCGGTGTGGCCTACATGGCGCATCTCGGCGGGTTCGTGGCGGGGGCAGCATTCATCAAGCTGTTTACCAAGCGTGCTCTGGTGGAGGCCCATCGGAGGCACCTGAAGAATCTGCAGCGGCCGCGAGCGGTGCGGCGGGATTTCGGCCGGGACCGCTGGTTCTGATCGAAAACGGAGCAACGGGCCCAGAAAACGACAACTCAGAGGGAATAGGGATGACCACTAGGCGATTCGTTCCCAGGAGGATGGTGAGCTTCGGCACCGTTGTGCTGGCGGTGCTCATCGCAGCGCGACCCGCCGACGCGCAGGTCGAGATCAAGTCGAAGGCGATCGAGATCACGCTCACCGGCCGGCTACACATGCAGTGGAACCACACGTCGGCTACCGACGTCGACGTCGCATCGACCTTCTTCGTGCGCCGTGCCCGCGTCACCGCCGAGGTCAGAATCAACGACTTCATCTCGGGCAAGATCCAGCCGGAGTACGGCGAGGGCACGGTCGGACTGCGGGACGCGTATGTGGACCTCAACTTCGACCGGGCGTTCCGCTTCCGGGCCGGGCAGTTCAAGCGGCCCTTCGACCGGTTCGAGCTGGTCAGCTCGACGCAGATACTCGTGATCGAGCGCGTGGGCGGTGTGCGCGGACTTCCGGGATGCTCCGGCGTGGACAACGTGTGCTCCTTCAGCCGGTTCACGGAGAAGCTCAACTACTCCGACCGTGATCTCGGCTTCGAGATCCTGGGAGACGTGGGCAAGGTGCGGTACTCGGCGTCGGTGACCAACGGCGAAGGGCCCAACGATCGAGTCGACGAGAACGGCACCAAGTCCTACACCGGGCGTCTCGAGTACCGCGGAAGCGGCCTCACCTTTGGTGCGCACGCGGGTGTGCACGACTACCCCAACGACAGCACCGGGACCGATGAATACGCCATTGCCTACGGTGCGGACGTGGATTGGGGACTGTTCGAGCAGCCGGGTCCGCACGTCCAGGCGGGCGTCGTCTACGGTGACAACTGGAAGAACCTGACAACACCCGATCCCAGCAAGTTCGTCTCCGCGCAGGGCATTGTGACGTACCTGTTTCCCATCCGGGAGAACCGCTTCGTGTACGGCGTCGAGCCCGTCGCGCGTGTCAGTTGGGGCGATCCCGATACGGACGTGAGCAGCGATGACGGCTGGCTGTTCACACCGGGCCTGGTGCTCTACTTCACCGGCCGCAACAAGTTCGCGATCAACGTGGACGTGTGGTCTCCTGCCACGGGCAACACGGAGTGGTCGGGCAAGGCGCAGATGTACCTGCACTTCTGAGGCAGCGGTCCTGGGCGCGAGCCTCGCTCGCGATGGCTCGCAGAATCTCTGGAGGGGAGGCTACTGAGTCCTGGTCGGGACTTGGGACTCACCCTGGAGGCAATAACCCAAGCCGCGAACCGTCTCGATGTGGTGCGCAGCGGGGCCGAGCTTGGCCCGCAGGCGGCGCACGTGCATGTCTACTGTGCGGGTCCGCATATCCGCCCGTGCCCGCCACACGCGCTCGAGCAGTTGCGGTCTGGACTGGGGTTGTCCGCGGCGTCTGAGCAGGGCCTCGAGGAGTCTGAATTCCGTGGGGGTCAGGACGACGTCGCGACCATTGACCGTCACGCGCCGCCTCGGGACGTCGACCCGAATGGGCCCTGCCTCCATCACCGCTCCGCCGTCCAGTCCATCCACCGGGGATCCTCGTTCTGAAATGTGGGGAGGCTGAATCTAGTGCGCGTGTGCCGGTCTGACTACCGGGCCTAGCCTGATTGCGTCGCGCGTTCCTCGCCCGCAGATTCCGGCACCCATGACCCTCCTCTCTCACCGTACCGCCATTGCGCTGCTCGCGACGGTGTTCGGCAGCGGTACGCTGACGCGGTACGCGCGGCGTTTGCACCCCGCGAGGAGTTCCCCGAGTGAGTGACCGCGTCACGGTGTTCGTGAACGAGCGGCCGGTCGAGGTCGCCACCGGTAGCACGGTGCTCGACGCGGTGCGCGCGTTCGACGCCGACCTGGCGGCGGCAGTGGACGGCACGGGCACCTATGTGACCGATGGTGTGGGCCGGCGCATCGATCCGGGGAGCGCACTCACGCGGGGCAGCATTCTCCGTGTGGTGGTCTCGGCGCGAGACACATGAGCCTCACGCGCGAGCTGATCCACCGCCTTCCCAAGGCCGAGCTGCACGTGCACCTGGACGGCTGCCTCCGCCCCGCCACGATGCTGGAACTCGCGAGGGAGCAGGGGGTGACGATGCCGGCCGACACGCCTGGCGACTTGGCCGACGCCCTGTTCGCGCGCAACGCGCGGCACCTGGAGGACTATCTCCAACTCTACCGCCACACCGTGGCGCTGATGCAGACGCCCCAGGCGCTGGAGCGGGTTGCGTACGAGTTCGTGCTCGACGCGGCGGCCGATAACGTGAAGTACGTGGAGGTGCGGTATTGCCCGGCGCTCCACACGCCGGCCATGATGCTCACGCAGGCGATCGAATCTCCCTTGGCAGGGCTCAAGCGGGGTGAGGCGGAGACGGGCACCGTGGCGCGGCTCATTCTCTGCGGGTTGCGCACTTTCGAGCCGTCGGTGTCGCAGGAGCTTGCCCGGGCGGTCGTGGACTACGGCAATGACGGCGTCGTGGCGTTCGATCTCGCGGGCTCCGAGCGCGGGAATCCGGCGGCTGACCACGCCAAGGCGTTCGAGCACGTGCTGTCGCACGGACTGCACTGTACCTGCCATGCTGGTGAAGGGGCGGGCCCCGAGTCGATCGACGAGGCGATTCATGTGTGTGGTGCGCAGCGGATCGGGCACGGCACGCACCTGTACCAGGATCCGGAGCTCGAGGAGCAGGTGATCGGGCAGCAAGTCCCGCTGGAGGTGTGTATCTCCTCCAACGTGCACACCCACGCGGTCGAGGACATTGCACAGCACCCGGTGCGTCGCTACATGGACAAGGGTGGCAAGGTCACGCTCAACACCGACAGCCGGTTGATGGACAACACCACCGTGACCGACGAGTATTGGGTCGCGCATGAGCAACTCGGGTTCACCCGGGATGAGCTCGACCGCGTGATCATCAACGGCTTCGAGAGTGCGTTCCTACCCGATGAGCACAAGGCCGCGCTGCTGGCGCGGGTCACGCGAGAACTCCAGGAGATCGAATGAACGCCTTGTGGCTCCTGCAGGAGTTCGGTCAGCAGCTTGCCCATACGCGCGAGGGAGTGGAGCAAACCGTCCTCGCACGGCTCGTGGGCGTCGTGGGCATCGCCACGATGATTGCGATCGCTTGGCTGCTCTCCAAGGACCGGCGGCGCGTCAACTGGCGGTTGGTGGGCTCCGGCGTGGCGCTGCAGATGGTGTTCGGCGTTCTCGTGCTCAAGACGGGCGTCGGTCGCGCGCTGTTCAGGGCCGCCAACGACGTGTTCATCAAGCTGCTGGGGTTCACCGAGGAGGGCTCCCGCTTCATCTTCGGCAACCTCGTCAAGAACAACGTGCCCGTCGGGCCGGTCACCCAAGCCCCGGCGGACATGGCCCCGGTACAGTCGGTCGAGATGTGGGCCAACACGGGCTCGTACTTCGCGTTCAGCGTGCTGCCCACGATCATCTTCTTCTCCTCGCTGATGGCGGTGCTGTACTACCTCGGGTTGATGCAACGCATCGTTCGGGGCATCGCGTGGGTCATGCAGCGCACCATGGGGACGTCGGGGGCCGAGACCCTGTCGGTCGCGGGGAACATCTTCGTGGGGCAGACTGAGGCGCCGCTGCTGATCCGTCCGTTCGTCGGGAAGATGACGTACTCGGAGCTCGACACGGTCATGGTGGGTGGTTTCGCCACCATCGCCGGCGGCGTGATGGCCGCGTACGTCGCGATGCTGTCGCCGTACTTCAGCGACATTGCGGGACACTTGCTCACTGCCAGCGTGATGAACGCCCCGGCCGCGCTCTACATCTCGAAGCTCCTGGTGCCCGAAGTGGACCAACCTGTCACCAAGGGGAAGCTCAAGGTGACGGTGGAGAAAGAGGAGGCGAACGTCATCGACGCGGCCGCTTCGGGGGCGGCGCAGGGCCTCAAGCTGGCGTTCAACGTGGCGGCGATGCTGCTCGCGTTCGTGGCGCTCATCGCAATGGTCAACTTCCTGGTGGGGGGTGTCGGGGGGGTGGTCGGCATCGAGGGGCTGACCTTGGAGCGGATCTTCGGCTGGGTGTTGGCGCCGCTCGCCCTGGTCATGGGCGTGCCGTGGGCCGATGCCGGCACCGTCGGCGCGCTGGTGGGAGTGAAGGTCGTACTGACCGAGTTCATCGCCTACCTCCAGTTGGCCGGCACGATGGCCACGGACGGTGCCATCTCCCCCAAGGGTGCGGTGATCGCTACCTACGCGCTGCTCGGGTTTGCCAACCTGCCTTCCATCGCGATTCAGATCGGTGGCATCGGGGGAATCGCGCCCGAGCGGCGCGGCGATCTCTCGCGCCTCGGGCTCAAGGCCATGATCGGCGGTAATCTGGCGGCGTTCACGTCGGCGAGCGTGGCGGGATTGCTGGTGTGAGCATCTCGGACGCCGTCGCGAGCGTGCGGGAGCGGCTGGGCGACCTCGAGCCCCGGGTGGCCATCGTGCTCGGCTCGGGACTCGGAGGCCTGGCAGAGGCGGTGCCGGCGCCCACCCGCATTCCCTATGAGGAGATCCCCGGCTTTCCCACTCCCCGGGTCGAGGGCCACGCCGGTGAGCTGATCGCGGGCGAGCTGGAGGGGGTGTCTGTGATCCTGCAGAGCGGCCGCTTTCATCTATATGAGGGCCACCCGCCGGACACGGCCGCCATGCCGGTCCGCACCTTCGCGGAGCTCGGTGCTCAGATCCTGATCGTCACCAACGCGGCAGGCGGCCTGCAGCGGGCGTTTCGCATTCCCACCCTGATGCTGATCGCCGACCACCTGAACCTCATGTGGCGGAACCCGCTGATCGGACCGGTGCAGGAGGGTGAGGAGCGCTTCCCCGACATGGCGGTGCCGTACGATCAGGAGCTGGGGGAGCTGGCCAGGTGTGCCGCCAGGGAGGCGGGAATCCGGCTGGAGGAGGGGGTGTACGCCGGGGTGCTGGGGCCCAGCTACGAGACCCCTGCCGAGATCGGCATGCTCGAGCGCGTCGGGGCGGATGCGGTTGGGATGTCCACGGTGCCGGAGGTAGTGGCCGCCCGCGCCCGTGGGCTCCGCGTGCTGGGGATCTCCAGCATCACCAACGCCGCCGCGGGGCTGTCCGGGGAGCCGCTCTCGCACGACGAGGTGCTCGAGGCCGGGCGGCAGCTGGCTGCGGATCTGGAAGTCATTGTCAGAGGGGTGCTTAGAGGGATCTGACGGCGCGAGGCTGGGCACGCGCCCCCCTTTCAACTTGCAACCCTTTTCTCCATGGTTGTGTCTTCTAGACAGCAACGACCCACGAGCTCGGGGGTTGGGTGGACGAACAAGCACTGATCGCCGGCGTCCGCGCCGGAGAGCCACAAGCGGAGCGCGCGCTCTACGACGAGAATGTCGACCGGGTCCACCGGTTGGCGTACCGGATGACCGGCGATGAGGAGCTGGCCCGGGAGTTCACACAGGACGCGTTCATCCGGGCCTTTGAGAAGATCGACCAGTTCCGGGGTGAGGCAGCGCTTTCCACCTGGCTACGGTCGATCGCGGTGAGCGTGATCCTGAACGGGCTCAGGAAGGTGAATCGGCTGCGGCAGCGCGAGGTGGGGTTGGACGTGGCCGGGGCGGTCGGGGGGAATCCGAGGCAGGCCGAGCCGGATTTGAAGGTGAAGCTGAGGGGCGCGATCGATGCGCTGCCTGACAAATATCGGATGGTGTTCGTGATGCACGACGTCGAAGGGTACACCCACCAGGAAATCAGCGAGGCGCTGGGCATGCAGCTCGGCACCTCCAAGGCGCAGCTCTCGCGTGCCCGTGCCAAGCTGCGGGAATCGCTCGCGGAGTTCGCCGGGGAGTGGGCGTCATGACCGAAGAGAAGTTCCAGGAGTTTCTGCGCGACGCAGCGCAGGACTACCACCGGCCGCCGGAGCCGCCACGGGCAGAGATGTGGCAGGCGATCCGGGCGGCGCAGCGGGCGCAAGAGGCG
>JBDGYO010000290.1:0-3841 GCA_039584015.1 Gemmatimonadota bacterium
CGCACCACACCACCATCGACTTCCGCTTCGATGCGCAGGTGGCCTTCGATGCGCGTGACGGGATCGATAACGATATGGCTCATGACTGACCTCCCTCTTGTTTCTGGGCGGCGGACGCCTCGGCCTTCTGGTGCTTCAGCCGTCTACCGAGCTGTACCAACCCGCCGACGGCATACGCACCGGCGACACCGACGGCGGCCCAGATCCCAACCCGATCAGCGGTCGTGTGAATCCCGAAACCGGGTACCCCCGCTATGTGCGTGTAGAAGGGTGTCATCTTGTCCCAGAAGTCGGGTTCCGCACAGCCGATGCAGGGATGACCGCACCCAACCGGCCAGTTGGTGCCCTCGTTCCATCTGACACTGGGGCAGTTCTGGTGGGTGACCGGACCCTTACACCCCATCTTGTAGAGGCAGTATCCGAGCCGGTGCCCCTCATCACCCCAGTTCTCCACGTACTGCCCCGCATCGTAGTGCGCCCGACGCTCACAGTTGTCGTGAATCGCCTTGCCGTGCGCGAACAACGGCCTGCGGTAGCGATCGGTCGGCGGCCACCGGCCGAAGGTCAAGTAGTAGACGACGACCGCTGCGAGGTTCTCGGCATTCGCCGGACAGGCGGGCAGGTTGATGAGGTTCTTGAGTCCGGGCACGGCGTCTGCGACGCTCAGCGCCCCAGTCGGGTTGGGCGCCGCCGCGGGCAGGCCACCAAACGCGGCGCAGGTGCCGATTGCGATGGTCGCGGCAGCTCCACCACACACCTCCCGCGCGATCTGGAGTGCCGATCGGCCACCCACGGTGCAATAGGCCCCGTTCGCACCCGTCGGAATCGAGCCTTCCACCACCGCGATGTACGCACCGGGCTTCTGCGCCACCACGCCGGCCAGCGCCTCCTCGGCCTGATGACCCGCCGCCGCCATGATCGTCTCGTGGTAGTCGATCGACAGCGTGTCCAGAACGATGTCGGCCACCGCAGGTCGCGCAGCCCTGAGAAACGACTCGGTGTTTCCGGCGCAGTCCTGGAACTCGAGCCAGACCAGGGTCGGCTTCTCCTCGTTCTCGATGGCGCTGGCGATCCTCCCCGTCAGCGGTTTCGGCAGCGCGAGGACCGAGGCCATGACGCCGCAGAAGCTGATGAAGTCCCGGCGCGAGACCCCCCTCCTCTCAAGCTCGCTGACAAACCAACTCTCCGTATCGGCCATAACCTCACCTCCCGCGGAATCTCCGCGACTCTACCTCCGGTACCACATACGGCTGGTTCCTATGCTGCTCGGGTCTGACAAGCGCGGACCGTCGCGCTTGCTGCCCGGGTAAGCGTGACGCAGTTTGCGGCGAGAGCATCGAAGGGTGTAGATGCCGCCAGTGGGACGGACCAGGGGCGCCGACGCGCCGGTGAGCCTGCTATGGGACGCGTGGCGGGGGGGCGCGGTCTCACGGTTGACGTTGGTCTTCGGGCTCATCGTCAGCGCCGCGTTGACCGCCCTCGTCGTGCTGGGCACGGTCAGGTTCGTCGTACACACCATCCACCAGCCAGCGCTGCCGTTGCCACTCAAGGCGGTCGCGGTGGTGTTCGTGCCCTTCTTCGTCCTCATCCTGCTGGTCTCCGTCCCCGTGGCGTGGCTGATGCACGTCCTAGCTTGGCTCAACAGGCGTCGGCGTAGGGCGCAGCAATCGAAGCGCTAACGGACTCTCATGGGGCGCTGCCGATCCGGGCCTGTTGCGGTGGCACGGCGGCTGGATCGGATCTTCAATAATCCGCGAGGAGGATTCGGCGCTGCCGGAGATCCTCCTGGGAGACCAGAGGAACTCCCGATACGGAGAAGAGCTATCGGGAATTGCGTCTAAAACGGACGCACGTCCGGTAAGAAACCGTGAAGTTTCTGTGTAGAGTGGTGGTCAGGCTTTAAATCGTTGCAGCAATGGCGGTTAGGCGCCGAACGCGTGGCGAGCGGGCGTGCACCGTGAAGCGACCGCTTCCCATGCGCGGCCAAGTAACCAAATCCGAACGGCTTGACGCCCTGTGAGACAGCACAGGCCTCCTCGTCGGCGGGGGTCTCGTCGGTGATCTCCCAACCGGCGCTTGCCGTTTCTGTTCCCGCGCAGTATTTGAGTGGTAAGGAGACCGCACCGGAGAGACGTTATGGCCAGCATCGGCAAGGAATATCTGCACAGCGTGAACGAGACGCTGCGGAACTACGAGGATGCGATCATCCAGCGCGAGAAATTCAGGCCGCTGGAGAGCAAGGTCACGCGGCAACAGGATGTGGACCATGCCCGCCAGAAGGTGATCGACGTCCTCGTGGAGATCGTGACCGCGGAGCGCATGAAGTCCGCCCAGCAGTAGCCCCTAGCCCCTCCTACGATCCCGCCCGCGGCTCAGCCGTGAGCCGCGCAATCTCGCGCCGGGCTGCCTGAACGCGCGGCTGCAGCTCTGGATCGGCACCGTCCCACAGCTCCACGAAGCGACCGTAGTACTCGACGGCCTGCTCGGTCTCGCCGCGCTGCGCGTACAGCTCGCCGAGCCGCTGGTAGATCCCTGGCAGGGACCACCAGTCAAGGCCGGCGCGATACAGCCAGGGGTCCTCCACGAACCGCTCGTACACGGCCAGCGCGGAATCGGTCTGGCCCGCCATGTCGTACGCCATGCCCAGGAGCGGGAGGCCGCAGACCGTGCACCCACCGGTGTCGGCGGCGCGAAACTCTGCGACAGCGTCCTCGTTACGCCCCTCCCCGAGCGCCACCATCCCCAGAATGGAGTGGCGGTCCTGCTCTTCCCCTCGACGGAGCTCCGGAGCCACCTCCTTCTCGTACTCGGCCAGGATCTCCTGCGCCCGACCGGGTTCATCCGCCAGTGCGTAGAACATGGCCAGGAGCGTGTAGGGCCGGTTGAGCGGATCTACCGGGTCCATCGGGTGGCGCGCCACCGCCTGCTCCACCTGGGCCAGCGCCGCGTCACGCTCCCCCAGGAACCACAGGTTCACGAAGGCCAGTTGCACCTCGGCCGCCAGTTGAAAATCAGGGAAGTCGAGGTCGGCAGCGCTGAGCGACGCGGCACGCTGATACTGCTCTGCCTCGCGCAGCTTGCCACGCACGAGCGCCAGGTTGGTGAGCTGTGCATTCACGGCGATGCGCCACACCGGATTGTCCGCCTGTGCCTCGCGTAGTGCGAGCAACGTAGCTTCCGCCGTCTCGTAGTCCCCCCGAGCGCTGGCAAACGCGGCCACGTGGGCCGCGGTGTTGGGGTGCTGCGGCGCCTTCTCCGCCATGCGCGTCAGCGTCTCGCGCGCATCGTCCCATTTCCCCTGCGCCACTTGCGAGACCATGGTGTTGGAGTATGCGGTCGCTGCCAGCGAGTCCGCCTCGGTAGCCCGGTTGAACAGGCCCTCCGCCCGGGCAAAATCGCGCCGGGATGTGTAGATCGTGGCGAGGTTGTTGAGCGCCACGTAGTCGCTGGGGTAGGACTCCAATACCGTGCGGTACGCCGCGATCGCGAGGTCCTCCTCGTTCGTCACGACGCCGTAGTAGGTCGCTTCGGTGAGGTGACGCTCGCGATCTGACAGTCGATCGCGGTGCTCGAAGGCCTGGGTCAGTGCCTCGACCTGCTGGGCCCGATCGAGCGCGACGACACCCAGCTTGCGGTACGCCATGGCAAAGCTCGAGTCGAGCGCCAACGCCTCCTCGAGCAACGTGATCGTCCTGGTCACATCTCCCTCGTTGAGCACCCGCAGCGCCTGCGAGTATTTCTGCAGGGCGCCGAGCGACGTCGTGGTCACTTCTTCCAGCGGGCCGCTGCTGCGAATCGTCTTGAGTGATTCTCCGACCCGCTCGCGCAGGCGATCCGAGAG
>JBDGYO010000291.1:0-3824 GCA_039584015.1 Gemmatimonadota bacterium
AACAACACGACATCGTTCACGGTCAGGAACGTCACCGGGACGGGGATGGACAATCTCGTCCACGTCAAAGCCCAGGGCGGTTGCGAAGTCTCCCATGCGGTCGGGGCCTCGGGTGTGGCCGACGTCGTGGAGGTAGCTACCCTGATCACCGAAGTCCAGCTCCGGGACCTGGTGCTCGGCGGCTCCACGAATACGGTGAACGACGTACAGCGGTCGGTGACGGTGACGACAGACGTGGCGCTCTATTCGCCGTCTCAGTCCATCGAGCACGGAGCTCATGCGGACGACATCTCGGGCCCGGGCGAGCTCACAGCCTCGGGTTCCGGGACGCACACCCTCGGCGGACCCACGAACATCGGCGGGGACACGAATATCACCGGCCAGATGATCGCCACGAGCGACGTCCGCTCCGGAGGCTTCCTCAACCTCGGGAACCGCACACAGACGGAAGTGGAGCTCGTCTCTGACGTGCTGACGCCCACGACGTCCTACCACACCATCGGCTCCGAAAATGGGCCATCGACCGCAGACGACCTGGTGACGATCACTGCCACGAACATCGGGGATCTCCTGGTCCTCTCGCCCAGCGCCGGCGACACCATTACTGTCAAGACCACCGGGAATGTCGTCCTGGCGAGCGGCCTCGAGCGCGTGCTCGACGACGTCAAGGACCAGGTATTTCTCCGCTGTGACGGGACGAATTGGGAGGAGATCAGCTCGTCCCTGCCGGCGGTGACGAGCTTCGGTGTGTGGGTCGAGCACGACCTGGGTGGAGGGGGCGGCCCTTACACGCTCACACCGACAGCTACCCTGATCTCTGTGACGGGATACTCACTGGACGAGGATCTCCAGACCATCACGGCAGGCCAGGACGGCGATTTCATCATGATCAAGCGCAATGCTGCCGATGCCCGATTCCAATACATCGCGGGCGGCAACCTCGACATGATTAGCACCCCTCCCGTCAACCACGACGACGATGGGCAGATAGTCTCCTTCGTCTACGACGCGGCGCGTGCCCTGTGGGTGCAGGCGTTCAAGGCAAGCTAAATGCCGAGAGTCAACTCATTGGCGGTGGATCTGAACGGAGGTGTCAACCTCTCCGATCCGGTGACGCATCTCAAGCCAGGAGAGCTCGCCTTCGCCCGGAACAGCCACTACAACACCGAGTCCCAGGAGCTCGAGAAGATCCTCGGCCGGCGCCAGGTGGGCAGCGCGCTCTCAGGGAACCCGGAGATCAAGGGCGTCTCCTACGTCCAGTTCTTGAGCGGCATCGGCTATCTCATCGTCGCCGCGGGGAACCAGTACTGGACGACTCCCGTTACCGGGGGCGGTTCTGGCACGTTCACGTCCAGGGCCACGCTGTCCCAGCCAGCAGGATTCATGGAGGCCCGCTACTTCAACGGAACCGACCGGGCCTACATCATCGACGGCATCAACCGTATGCGCGTGTGGGATGGCGAGAACGCCATGCGCGTCGGCGGGCTCCTGGCCCCCAGCGCCGCGGTGCTCACGTTCATCGACAGCTCGACCACGTTCTACGTGAAGGGCACGACGTTCCAGATGTGCCACTCCGAATACAGGTCCGACGACGCGGTGGAGTCGGCGCCGTCGCCGGTGATCTCGCAGCTCGCCACGGAAGAGAACGGGACTTTCCTCTACACCCTACCGGTCACGAACACGAACGGCTCGGACTTCGACAAGTACCGCATCTACCGCACGCAGAACGGCGGGAACATCTTCTATCTCCTGGCCGAGATCCCCAAAGCGGCGCTTGCCTACTACGACGGGACCGGCCAGGTGGCTCCCGACCGCGGCAACACGGATACGGACCTATGGGGTTTCCACACGGTCGAGGACATCCTTCTGAGCCACCGGGAGATCATCTCGGCCACCGGCCAGCCGCTCCTCTCGAACTACGTCAGCGTCAACGGCGAGGTCCCTCGCGGCGACATCATGACGGTTTTCGAGAACCAGCTCGTGATCGCCGGAGTCCCTGGATACACCCAGGACGTGTATCAGTCCAGGCCGAACAACCCGGAGCAGTTCAGCCCCGCGGAGTGGTGGAGAAGCGAGACGGGCAAGGGCGAGCCGATCCACGGGATGGGCGTTGCCAACGACCAGCTCGTCATCTTCCACGACAACTCGATCTACAGGGTCAACACCCTGCCGGCTCCGGAGGACCCGGGCTACGGCCTGGGCCTGTCTCGCCGCCAGTTGGTGGCGGACGACCACGGCTGCATCGCCAAGCGCACGGTCATCAACTACGGCGTCGGCCAGTCGAACAACAAGCTCTTCTACCTGGCCGCCCACGGCCCCATGACGACCGATGGCTACAACACCGCGCCTCTCGACGAGGATCTCAACTGGTCGAAGGATGTCTTGAACTTCGGAGTCATGTCCAGGGCGGTTGCTCTCAACTTCCCGAAGTACGACCAGATCCGCCTGTTCGTGCCCAGCAAGGATTCGCTCTACAACGACATCTGCTTCATCTACCACTACCACCCGAACCACCGGAAGAAGGGGATGGTCGGGAAGTGGACCGGCCCCTGCGACGTTCGCTGCGCGGACGGAGCCACGGCGTATGACCCGGACGTGGAGACGCGCATCTTCATCGGTGACTCCATCCCGGCCGGCGACCTGGCCGGCGCCATCTTCCAGGAGGATGAGGGCCTGAAGGACGAGCAGCTCCTCTACAACGCCGCCGGCGACATCGTGTGGGAATGGAAAACAGGCGATGGGGAGATCACGGGAGAGTCGAAGCGCAAGCGCATCCAGCGATGCTTCCTGGACGTGGTCAGCAACAACGGATTCGACCCGCTCTTCACGCTGGCCGTCAACAAGCAGGACGTGGAGAAGCCCCTCCAGCTCAATCTGATCACGAACAACTCCAGGCAGGTCTCGCAGTTCGGGGAGTCTTGGGTCGAACAGCGCCGCTCGAGGAGCTTCCGCGCCATCGCCATGAAGGCCGGTAGCCACTTCCGATTCCATCTCACGGAGGCCGCCCAGGGCGAGCGTGCCGTCGCCCAGCTCGAGCTGGAAGTCCAGTCGTGGGGGAGGCAGCGATGAGCTGTATTTCTCTTCCCAGGGCGACCAAGCGCGAAGCCAACGCCATCCAGTCTATCGAGGAAGTCCAGCAATGGGGGACCGAGATAGACGAGTTTCAGCGACAGGTGCTCATCTCGCTCTCTCAGTTGTGCCAGGTGGTCAAGCGCGTTCCGCAGCTTTCGACTCCGAGCACTTCCCTGCCCAGTCACGCCGAGACACACCGGCCGGATAACAGCGACCCCCTGGCCGTCGCCTTGCCGGCGGATCTCGCGGTAGCAGACCCCCAGGCGATGGGCACGTTCAATGCCTTCTCCCGCTCCGACCACGGTCATGCCGTGCCCGTGGGGCCCACTCCGGAACTCGTTGCGGTCGATTCCGCTGTCGGCAACTCAGGGCAGTTCTGCCACTCCGATCATGAGCATGGTATCGATCCAGATCTTGCTCCGTTCACGGAGTTTGTGAGGACGTTTCCTCCTACGGACGTTCGCAATACCATCACGCCAGACCCCATCGGCGCTCCGAATCAGATGTGTCTCCAGTTGATGGGACACGTCGGCTTCGAGGGTCAGGAAATACCGTCTAACTTCCTTGCTGGGACGACCAACGCTATCTTCTTCAAAACCGCAGCGGCGGCGGGGGCGATCAGCGCGAACGACTCTGCGGGCTACCTCAGCATGAGCCTCAACCGGGGGGAAGCTGGCGGGAAAAGGCAGTCGACGGCATACGGGATGACGGAGTTCTTGTTGTTTGCTCCAGCTACAGGGCAGGGAAACGAC
>JBDGYO010000292.1:0-7060 GCA_039584015.1 Gemmatimonadota bacterium
TCACACTTGCTGTCAGTGATCCTGACGGAGGCCACGGGCCAGGCTGCCGTAGACTTTGCTGCACAGTATCTGTTCGAGCCTCTGGGTATCGGTCGGAGGTCGTGGATGACCGATAATCGAGGCTACTCGCTGGGAGCGGCAGGGCTTCACCTCACGTCGCTCGATATGGTGACCGTTGGCGTGCTCTACCTGGATGGTGGGATGGCCGGAGGGCGGCAGATCGTGCCGGCAGAGTGGGTTCGTGCGTCTACCGAAGCGCGGCTCTCAACAGGCAATGCCATTCCCTACGGGCCGAGCTACGGGTACCAGTGGTGGAACGGTCGGACTGGCACTCATGAATACTACTTCGCCATGGGCTATGGGGGTCAGTTCATCTTCAATGTTCCCGACCTCGGGCTGGTCGTCGTAGCGACCTGTGACTGGCGATACTGGGGTGGTCCCGCCGCGCAGCATTGGTCCGAGATCATTGCCTTGATTGTGAACGACGTGATCCCGGCGATGGAATGAACCTCATGCCGGTTTCCCGAGTCGCCGTGATCGGACGCGCCGCTGTATCGGGGTCACGTGTGGCGAGGACACATCCTGGGTGTCTCGCGGTGTCGCGACGAAGCCATCCGGGTCTAGGGACAGGCCCTTGAGAACTACACTGGGCAGATCGTCCACCACGCTCAGTACTGGATGCGGATTGACCAGGGATGGATCGAACAGCGTCTCCAGGTTCCGTTCGTGCGAAGGTGATCGTGCGCACCCTCACGACTCGCCCGTTATCTGCCAAGTCGGGCTGCGAGGACCCCGAGTCTGGATTCCAGGACAGGCTCAAACGTGTGCGCGATCACTTGCGGCGCCACACGCCACACGTCCACCGTCGCAACATCGACCAATAGGCCAGTGCGGTCCTGCAGCGAGACTGTCAGCGGATCGGGCTCAGCAGGATCGAGATCGGTGAAGGTGATCCCCAGCGGGCCCACGATCGTGCCCGCGATCGCCGCACTGCTCGGACCGGTCTGTCCTAATGGATAGCAGAAGTTGTCGCCGAGGATGAGGGCTCGGCCGCCGCTCTGCAAGTACGTAGTGATAATGGGCGTTTGCGATGGATGCCCGGCGCCGTGACAGAAGTCCAGTATCGCCAACGAGTACTCGTCCAGCGCCACCGTGGAAGGCATTGCGAAGTGGATCGTGCCGAGCCCGGCGATCATCTCGAAGAACGGCTCGAGCGTCGCGAACTCCGCGGCAAGCTGGCATAGCCCAGGATCCGTTCGGGGATCGCAGGCAGATGAATAGAAGATCCGCAGGTCACCCTCCACCTCGTGACCTGCACCCAGTGCCGCGAAGAAGTTCCGCATCATGCGGAGGTTGTCGTGCTGCGACTCGTAGATGATGCCAGTCGAACCCCAAGTAATCACTGTCGTGGAGTCCTGCGCCGCAGGACCGCCAGGACTGGAACAGGCGCCGACCAGCAAGACAGCGACAATGAGAACAGGCAAGCAGCGGGGACGTCGCCGCGTACCGCCGGGAGACCAAGTCGCGGTTGTCTCATCTACCGGCAGCGTTCGGTGATACGCCAACAGGTTTCTCATCACTGGCTCCCTCCGCCTGACGTCGCTGGGCAAGCGCGGGACTGGACAATAGACACCGACGACGCCGACCCCGTAATACGCTTCATAAACCTCGTCGTGCCAATCCGTTTCATATCGATACGCGGATGGCCAATCGACCGCTTGCCGGCGAGCGGCAGCATTCTCGAGACGAGCGGTCAGAGTCCGACTCCGGTCGCGGGACACGGGTGATGTGGCAATGTGCCAACAGAGGAGTTGCGACATGAAGAGACAATCCAGGCGGACTTTTCTCAAGACAAGCGCCTCGGTGCTGGCAACTTGCAGCATCCCGCCACTAACGGAGTGTGCCTTCGGCACCGAGCCGCAGGTTGGACCGTCCTTCCCACCGCCCCCAACTCTGGGGGAACCACCAGCTCCCATGACATCTGCACGCCCGTTTGGGAGGACTGGTTTCAATGTCCGCGTGTTCAGTCTAGGCGGCCAGGCCGCACTTGAAACGCCAGGACGGGAAGAAAGATCGGAGCAAATCATCAATCGCGCGATCGATCTTGGAGTGAACTACCTCGACACTTCCGCGTACTACGGCAGTGGCACGAGCGAACGCAATATCGGACGGGTAATGCGTACACGTAGGGATCTCGTGTTTCTTGCCACCAAATCGCTTCGCAGGACCTACGATGGCGCAATGAGGGATCTTGAGCAAAGCCTGCGCAATCTGCAGACCGACCACGTTGATCTGTGGCAGATCCACAATCTCAGAACCAGTTCCGACTTGCGCGCAATCGGTGGCTCCGCCGGCGCGATGCGTGCATTCGAGAGGGCCAAGGCCGAAGGAGTGGCCCGCTTCATCGGCGTGACCGGGCATTACGATCCAGACGTGCTCCGAGTCGCCCTCGAGTCCTATGACTGCGATGCGGTGCTGATGGCGCTGAATGCGGCCGATGTTCACTATCGCAGCTTCATCACCGGCACGCTGCCGACTGCAGTCGAGCAGAACGTTGGCATCGTTGCGATGAAGATTCCGGCACGCGGAAGGTTGTACAGAGCAGACGGAGTGACGACGATGGATCAGGCGTTGGGTTACACACTCACTCACCCTGTGAGCACCGCTATCATCGGATGTTCCACTGTTGCTGAAGTGGAAAGCAACGCTGCGTGACAGTGACATGCGAAGGATCGAGGAACTGACGAGACCCTATTACCGAGACGCGTCGTGGTTCAAGTTTGAGTGGTGAGACCGCAGGACCGCGTGCACGGCAAAGGTCGGCGTTGAGCGAAGCAGCGTGGAGTGTCTTTGTGCTGGCGGGGGCATTATGGAGCGAGAGGGGAGAGTTCGAATGTGAATACGCTAGAGGGCTGCCGAGCGTCGAACGGCCGAGCAGGCACGCCTCCGCGGCGCGTTCATCGAGGGCCCAACGCTCACGCTCCCCGTAGGCAGTGACTTCGGATACTCGTTCAACCCGAACCGCGTCGTTCCGGTCGACGGACACGGCACGGTGTACGCCGCAGCCGAGATTCGGGACGAATGGGGCCGGTTGATCGTTGAGTCGGGTGGCGTCCTCATGCGAAGACCTGACCGGTTGATCACTGCGGTCGTCGTTCCGGTTCCGTCGGCTGTTGACACCCCGCCGATGTCGGGCGAAGGGTGGCGGCTTGAGCTGGCCGACGGTTGGGTGCTGCGGCCGGGTGAGCGGGGAGGAGACTGGGTCGTGGTGCGGGTACGGTAGACGTCCCGTCCACCACAGTCAATACGGGATGCAGATTGACCGACGATGGATCGAGCAACGGCTCGAAGTTAACGGCTCGAAGTTCCCTTCGAGCGAAGGTGGCACGAATTCCGGGCATCCATCCCACTCAAGGAGATGGAACGTGAGAAACGTCAAGGTTGTTGCCGCGGCTGTGGTTCTGATCGGCGGCGCAGCGGTGCAGAGTAGCGCGCAAGAATCGGGGCCCGCTGAGGTCCAGGTGGGTTCCGCGATGGGGGTGTTCGCCAAACTCGTGGGCGATACGTGGGTTCGCGAGCGGACCAGAGAGACCGGAGAGATTGTGAGGGTGGAGATCCGATACACCAAGGGTACCTCGCCTCTTTCAGTCTACCTGGACGTCCGCATCTGGGTGGACGGAACGGTCTTGGAAGACATGCACGGCATCATCGTGCAGCACCCCCGCACGGGAAGAGTGGTCATGAAAACGGTCAATTCCCTCAGTACCCTCCAGGAAGGTGAAGAGATCGAATCATCAGGCTCGCACGTCGTGATGAATGGGGTAGCCTATCACCCCGAGGGGGAAGCCGACCACTGGGTCTGGACCGTGAGGTGCGATAACCCGGATGAGTACATCGACCAGATCATGGTCTTCGGCGATGGCGCCTGGCAGGAGAACGCGGCCGCTCGGTTCACGAGAATCCGGCGAATCGATGTGAACCGACAATAACTTGCGCACCAGCCGCAGCCGGGGCCTACTCACCCTCCTCCACCGCGATCCCGGCGTGGGGGTTGAAATCCGTCCCGCTGTTTCAGGGCCGGAGCCCGCAGCCGCATCGCGGTGGTACCGGTCGAGGGTGGCGCGGTACGCCTCGTCACGGAGACACCTGTGGACGAGGGCACGCCCCAGTGGACTCCGGACGGCTCGAGCCTGGTGTATGTGTCGTCGTCGTCCAACAACGTGCTGGTGACGGGCAGGCCACCTGCTCCGTGACCGCCTAAAACAGATGACGGCGGTGGATTCGGACGCCCCGGTGACGACACAGTTCCCAATGCCCAACGCCACCGTACTCGGCGTCCTCACCTTCCTCGTGCAGCACGAAAGTTATCACATCGGGCAGTTGGCCCTGTTCCGGAAATGCGCGGGGTTGCCAGCGATGAGCTACGAGTGAACCGTGCAAGAGTCGGACGGTTGTCGATCCTGCGTGGGCGGCGCGTGGCGCTTCGTGATGTCCCAGATAACCCCGGTCGGGTCCGATGACGCACAGTGAGGCACGAGACGGTAGATGCCGCATTCCTGGCGCCCGCACATGCGGCCGCGTTGACGGGGCGCAGATGCTACGTGAAGACTTGCTCGATCGGCTGTCGCACCTCGTTGCGGACATGGTCTACCTTACGGAGGACTTGGTCCGTGTCCCAACGGAGAATCCCCCCGGTCTGCAATACGACGAATGCATTGCGGTGATCCTGAGGTGGCTTACGACGCTCGGTCTACCTTCTGAACTGGTCTCCCTTTCCGGTGACTCGCAGCCGTCCCGTTCCGCTGTAGTGAGCGAGATTGGGTCAGGTCCGGCGATCTACCTCCACGGACACTACGACGTCGTACCTGCTCAGAGCCGCGAGCAATTCGAGCCTAGGCGCAGCGAGCACCGTGTGTATGGACGGGGCGCGGCGGACATGAAGAGTGGACTCGCTGCGATGATCTTCGCCGTGGCTGCGCTTCGGCCGGCGTTGGAAGTGGGACGCGGTCGTGTCGTGCTGAACCTCGTACCGGATGAAGAGACCGGGGGCGCGCAGGGTAGCGCAGCACTGTTGGCCGCCCGTCCGCCGAGTGCAGAGAGTCTCGGAGCCATTCTCGCGGAGCCAACCAGCGGCGTCGTCTGGAATGGAAGCCGCGGCGCCATTACGCTACGGATACGGACCGGGGGGAAGGGGGCGCATGTTGGGCTTCAGCACGAGGGTGAGAACGCATTCGAGGCGGCGGTGCCCGTCGTCGCCCAACTCATGGCCCTGAAAGCTGAGGTGGAGCAGAGAAGGACCGCGCTGAACATCACTCCCGATGCAGCCCGTCACTCGATTCTGATGCTGGGAGGCGAGGTAACGGGGGGAACTCACTTCAATGTGGTTCCGGACCAGTTCGCATTCACAGTCGAACGCCGGTTCAATCCGGAGGAAGAGCTAGAGGAGGAGAGAGCTCGCATATTGGAGCTGGTATCGGAGCACGGAGCGGGAACTGCTGTCGAGGTCATTCAGGAGGCCGAATCCAGTAGAACATCAGAGGAGAGTGAGTTCTGCCGCGCCGTTGGCGAGAGCGTAACCGAAGTGACCGGCGAGGTTCCACGCTTCGAGATGTGCCCTGGACTGCTCGAAACGCGGTTCTATACACGGGTTGGGGTGCCAGCGGTAGCGTACGGTCCGGGGCTTCTTTCCGTTTCGCACGGACCGGATGAGTATGTCGAGATCCGGCGGATCGTGGAATGCGCCAAAGTCTATGCGTCGACGGTGTTGAAGCTGTTGTAGCCGAGCGCTGGAGCGAGGACGCTAGGCATTCTCTGATCTCCAGGGTCTCCCGCGTTCGTGAACGCTGCGTAACAGCTCCGTACAGTACGAGCGGGCGTCGATGCCCGCCCGGCGTCTGGAGCCTCATCTATTCTTGTTCTCGCCTGCCACACGAACATCACGTCCTCATGAACGCCCCGCGCCACCGCAGGTGAATGCGCCTGCGAGACAGCAGCTGCTAACCAGGCCACTCAGCGTCTCGGTTCACGGCTTCGGGCGAAAAGGCCGGCAGACAGACAGCGACGTACTCCGCACCGCCGGGTTCCGGACTGCTGTAGCGAACCCACTCGCTCGGCTCGGCGACGACGGCCTCATTTGCCCGAACCTCAAGCTCGCCGGACTCGTGCTCGACACGAACCATGCCACGTAAGACCACTGAGATCTCCCGGAAGGAAGGGCGCTGACCGGTTCCGACCCAGCCCTGGGGGCAAACCATGCGAGCAACGCTCACATCCGGATGGCCCGAGCTCACTCGGCCTACGTACTCCTCGATCCGCTTCGGCTTGTCCCCCGCCGCTTGGATGGTCGTCGGCTTCTCAATGAGTCTGGGCATAGGATCATCCTCCGGCGTGCGAAGTCTGCCGCCCAACGACTGTGCGCCTACGCGAGCGCATGCGGGCGCTAGACAGCACGGTGGCCCCCTTCCGGAGTGCGGCGCCGTCTTACCGTTCCCCACGATTCTACACTGCAATAAGGCTACATGCGGCGCCGCATAATGTCCCGCACGACAATCCACCGGCAGCGTGACGGCAATTCCGTTGGGAAGGGCGTCTGCAATCGTCCGGAGGCGGTCCTCGAGGGTCAACGGGCTACACCCCAGCCGGCACACTGTGCGATAGCTTGCGAGGCCATTGGATGGTTTGTGAAGGAGCCCTTTGTGAGTGCTCTGTCACAACGGCTGCCGCCGTTCTACGGGGACGGCTGGCGTGGAAAGCGCTAGCCCCCAGGCCCATGCAATACGGTGTTAAGCATGACATTGCGGAATGCTTCCCGCTCCTCGAAGAAAAGCGCATGTGCAGAATTCTCAAACCAGGTCATCGTCTTGCCGGCGGGAGCTTCGAGCACGGCCACATACTCTTCCACGAGTTCGCCGGGAGTCTTGTAATCAAACCTCCCGGACAGAAAGACCACGGGAACGTCCAGCCGGGGAACTCGGCTCGGGACGTCCAGCCCGTACACCCAGGCCAGATCGGCGTTGGGGTTGAGCGGCGACGCCCCGTAGAGTTGTTCCCACGCGTCCTG
>JBDGYO010000026.1:0-14733 GCA_039584015.1 Gemmatimonadota bacterium
AGACCACGCCCTACAAGCAACACAAGCTCACCCGGGAGGATTGGCGCAATCGCAAGAAGTGGGACGCCTACGAGACCGCCGCGTGCGACGTGATCGAGCGGACCAGCACCGACCAGGCGCCCTGGATTCTGATCCCCGCCGACGACAAGCGCTGGGCCCGCGTGGAGGTGCTGCGGGCGGTGACCAAGCGGCTCCGCCAGGAGCTGGAGTAGGACCCCTCGTACGATCGCCGTAACTAGCTAATCCACAAGAACTTAAAGGACCTCGGACGGGCGCCACGATGGTGTCGCGATTGTGGCGTAAGACACCGATTCCCTAGGCGAATTGCGAGATCTTGGGTCTCGCATTTCGAGCGACCGGGGGTGTTGCATCTTGCCAGAGTCGGCGGAAGGTTTGAGGCCATGAGCTGGGAGGAGACTGGCAAGGTGCCGGCTGGGGGCATTCCCTCGCCCCGCGGGATCTTGCGGTGGATCTATCTGGGCCGCGTTACGGTGGCCATCGTGGTCTTCGTCGCCGCGGCGCTCTACTTCACCGCCGTTCCTCCCGAAACCATCGTCATTCTCGCCATCGCGGCGATCTCGAGCGTCATCGTGACCTCGCTCTCGGCGTGGTACACACACGTGCGGGGAGTCGAGCCGGGCATGACGTTCCTTTACTCCCAGGCGCTGTTCGACCTCGGGCTGGTCACCACTGTCGTGCACGTGACCGAGGGTCCCGCCAGCCAGTTCCCGGCCCTCTACATCTTGGTGATTGCGGTCAGCGCGGTAGTGATGCCGCTGGCGTCGAGCCTGCTGGTGACCGCCCTCGCGAGCCTGCTTTACCTGGCGGACATCATCTGGTGGCAGCCGGTGCAGCTCTCGGTCGCGGTCTGGCTGCAGATCGCCGTGTTCGTGGTCGTGTTCATCGCTACCGGCCTGATCGCGAGTCGCGTGCGCGTCATGGGCGCGCAGCGCGAGATCCTGGAGCGCGAGGTGCGGCGCCTCACGCTTGAAGCGGCGGACATCCTGCGGAACATCACCAGCGGCGTCTTGACCGTGGACGGGGAGTGTCACCTACTCTACGCCAACCCCGCGGCGCTCGGACTGCTCGGGCTCGGCGACTCGGAGGTCGAGGGTCGCCACCTCGAGGACCTGGTGGGGGATCGAGCGAGAGAGCTGCTGAGAACGATCGCCCTCACGCAGACGGGAGGGCAGCGGACGCTGCGCGCGGAAGGCACCGTTCGACTCGCCGACCGGACGTTCCCCATCGGCCTCACCACGACGAGCATCGAGTACGGAGCGGCGACGCCGTCGGTCACTGCCATCTTCACCGACATCTCCGACCAGAAGCGGCTCGAGGAGCTGCACGTACGCACGGGACGGCTCGAGGCCGTGGCGGAACTCTCGGCCTCGCTGGCGCACGAGATCAAGAACCCCCTGGCATCGATTCGTTCCTCCATCGAGCAACTGGCCGATGCGGCCCGCGAGAACGAGGAGGAACGCTTCCTCGCGCAACTCGTGATCCGGGAGAGCGACCGCCTGAGTCGGCTGCTGACGGAGTTCCTCGACTTCTCGAGGGTTCGCGTCACGGACGCGCGGCAGGTGGACCTGGGGACCGTGGCCGAGAAGGCGGCCGAAGTGGTCCGCAACCACCCGGATTGCGGTGACGCGGCCGTGATCGAAGTGGTGCGGCAGCCCGCCCCGCTGGAGGGAGACGAAGATCTGCTGCACCGCGTGGTCGTGAACCTGGTGCTCAACGCGGTCCAGGCCGGCGAAGGGAAAAGTCGCGTGACGGTCGAGGTGCGAGAGGCGCGTCCCAGCGAGCTGCCGCGCGGACTGCCCATGGGCAGCGCGGTGCTTCTGGAGGTCTCCGACGACGGGCCCGGGATTCCCGAGAACCTCAAGGAACGACTGTTCGAGCCGTTCGTCACCGGCCGGACCGGTGGGTCGGGATTGGGGCTCGCCATCGTGCAGCGCGCGGTGGAAGCCCACCGGGGTGTGATTCTGGTCGAGTCCGTGCCCGGTCAGGGAACGGTATTCAGCGTGGTGCTGCCGAGCAGCGGGAGCACGGAGGTAGCGGCATGAGGTTGTCCAAGCCGAACATTCTGATCATCGACGACGAATCCGGGATTCTGGATACCCTGCGGATTCTCCTCAAGAACCAGGGCTTCAGTCCCGCCACGGCACAGGGGGGGCGGGCCGGGTTGGACGCCCTGCGGGCGTCACCGCCCGACATCGTGCTGACCGACGTGCGGATGCCGCAGGTGTCGGGCATTGACATCCTTGGTGCCGCCCGCGAACAGGACCCGGAGCTGCCGGTCATCCTGATGACGGCCCAGGCGTCGTTGCAGTCGGCGATCCAGGCGGTGAACGAGGGGGCGTTCTACTACATCCAGAAGCCGTTCTCGAACGACGATCTCGTGGCCATCTGCCGGCGGGCGGCGGAGCACCGCCAGCTGCGAACGGAGAACAAGAGCCTCAAACGGGAGATCCGAAAACGGGAGCGGTCAAACTCCATCAAGCCGATCGGCAATGCCAGGTCATTCCTGGAGGTGCTGCAGTTGGCCCAGCAGGTGGCGCCCACGGAATCCACTGTGCTGATCCTGGGCGACAGCGGCACGGGGAAGGAACTGGTGGCGCGCTACATTCACGAGCTGTCCGAGCGGAGCGAGGGACCGTTCTTCTCGATCAACTGTGGTGCGTTGCCCGAGAGCCTGCTGGAGTCGGAGCTGTTCGGCCACGTGAAGGGTGCCTTCACCGGTGCGGTCCGCGACAAGCAGGGGCTGTTCGCCGCAGCCGGTGGCGGCACCTTCTTCCTCGATGAGATTGCCGAGACGCAGCCGTCCACGCAGGTGAAGCTGCTGCGCGTGCTCCAGGAGCGGGAAGCGCTGCCCGTGGGTGGTACCGAGCCCGTTCCGGTGGATGTGCGCGTGATCGCGGCCACCAACCGCGACCTGGACGAAGCGATGCGCCAGGGCACGTTCCGTTCCGACCTGTACTACCGGCTCAACGTGATCTCGATGCGACTCCCGCCGCTGCGGGAGCGGCGCGAGGACATCCCGGTCCTGGCCGAGGCGTTCTTGCATCGGATTGCCAGGGACCGCGTCCAGTCGGTGAAGACGCTCTCGCAGGAGGCGCTGGACGCCGTCATGGCCTATGACTGGCCTGGGAACGTGCGGGAGCTCGAGAACGCCTTAGAGCATGCCGTGCTGCTGAGTGCGGCCGACTCGGTCGAGGGCACCGCGCTGCCCGACCGGGTGACCTCGCGCAAAGCCCAGCCGCTCGTGGCCGAGCGGGCGCCGCACAACCCCACGCTCGAGGCAATCGAGCGGGCGTACATCCTCTGGGTACTGCAAGCCGAGGGGGGCAACAAGACGCGGGCAGCCGAGGTGCTGGGAATCGATCCGTCCACACTCTACCGCAAGCTGGCACGATACGAGGCCGACGGCCTCGCCGTGCTGTAAGGAGCCCCGTGAGACTGCTTCTCTATCTCGTTTTCATCCTCTCCGGGGCGGCCGGCCTCGTGTACGAATCGATTTGGGCGCGGTACCTGGGACTGTTCGTGGGCCACGCCGCGTACGCCCAGATTCTCACCATCGGGATCTTCCTGGGTGGAATGGCACTCGGGGCAATGCTCATCGGCTCCCGCACCGAGCGCCTCGCGGATCCGCTGAAGTGGTACGCCCTGATCGAGCTGGCCGCGGGTGCGGTGGGGCTGTTCTTCCACGAGATCTACGGTGGCGTGACCGGCTTCGCGTACGAGAGCCTGTTCCCCATGATGGGAAACGGCGTCGCCCTCACGCTGACGAAGTGGCTCATCGCCGGCGGCCTGATCCTGCCGCAATCCATTCTCCTTGGGACCACGTTCCCGCTGATGGGCGCAGGTGTGATCCGTCGCTACGGAGAGCAGCCGGGGCGCACGCTGGCCATCCTGTACTTCGCCAATAGCCTCGGGGCTGCGGTGGGTGTGCTGGTTGCGGGGTTCTATCTGCTGAAGGTGGCGGGCCTACCGGGCACGCTGTTGGTCGCGGCGATGCTGAACCTGGTGGCCGCGCTGGGGAGCGGGTTCGTCGCCCAGCGCAAACCGCTTCGTGGGCCTGCGCGCGAGCCCGTGCCGGCCGGAGCAGAGGAGGTGGCCGGCACAGATGCGGCGGCGCTGCGACAGGAGCGGTTGCTGGTGTTGCTGCTGGGCGTGAGCTTCGGGACGGCCGTGGCGTCGTTCATCTACGAGATCGCGTGGCTGCGGATGCTGTCGCTGGTGCTGGGGAGTGCCACGCACTCCTTCGAGCTCATGCTGTCGGCGTTCATTCTCGGTCTCGCCCTGGGCTCGTTCTGGGTTCGCCGGCGGGCCGACCGCTGGAGCAGGCCGCTCAGGGCACTGGGCATCGTGCAGTGGGTGATGGGATTCTCTGCGCTCGCGACGCTGCCGCTGTATACCCAGTCTTTCCGTTGGATGGCCGACCTCATGCAAGCGTTTGCCAGCACGGACGGCGGCTATGAAGGCTTCACCCTCGCCCGATACGTGCTGTGCCTGGCCGTGATGCTGCCTTCCACGTTCTGTGCCGGCATCACGCTTCCGCTCATCACGCGGACGCTGCTCACCAGTGCGACGGGCGAGCGCGCCATCGGGTCGGTGTACGGCGTGAACACGCTGGGGTCGATCATCGGGGTCGCCATGGCAGGACTCGTGCTGATGCCGCTCCTCGGGGTACGGCTGCTCCTCGTGTTGGGCGCTACGCTCGACATGGCAATTGGGGTGGCAATCCTCTGGGTGGTAGCCGGGCCGAAGCCGCGCGCGCGGCAGTTCGCGTACGGTGCGCTGGCCGCGACTGCCATGGTTGCGGTGGTCGCTTCCGCACAGAGGGGGTTCGACCAACGGGTGCTCGCCAGTGGGGTGTTCCGCTTCGGCCAGTTGAACGAAGCGACGCGCGAGATCGTCTACTACAGGGACGGGCGCACGGCGACGGTGGCCGCGTGGCGCAACTCGGAGAATGGTGTCGTTGCCATCGCCACCAATGGCAAGGTGGATGGGTCGGTCCCGGAGCATTGGCTGGAGGCATGCTCAGACACGAGTAAGCGGCAGGCGCTGTCCAGTGACATCTCCACCCAGACGCTCGCCCCCCTCATCACGCTGGCGCATGCGCCACGCGCACGCCTGGCAGCGGTCGTGGGGCACGGAACCGGGATGTCATCACAGATCATGCTGGGGAGTACCGAGCTCGAGCGAATGACGACCATCGAGATCGAGCCGGAAATGCTCGTAGCCTCCGGGGCCATCTATCCCACGAACGCGAGGGTCTTCGACGACCCGCGGTCGCACATCGTGATCGAAGATGCACGGGCATTTCTGTCTGCGGCGGATGAGAAGTACGACATCATTCTCTCCGAGCCCTCCAATCCGTGGGTGAGTGGTGTGGCGAGCCTCTTCACTGCGGAGTTCTACGGCCGGATCGCACAGTCGCTGGCGGAGGGCGGGGTGTTCGGTCAGTGGATCCACCTCTACGAACTCAACGATGGCCTCGTCCTCAGCGTCATCGCCGCCGTGCACAGGACCTTCCCCTACTACGAGATCTTCCTGACGGCGCGGGGCGACATGCTCATCGTGGCCGCTCTCACTGAGCTCCCGGCTCCCGATTGGTCGGTCCTCGAGTGGCCGGCGATCCGTGAGGACTTCTGCCACGCCGTCGAGCCGACGGCGGATATGCTGGAGGCTACCCGCCTCACGCATCGGACGGTGTTGGCGGCGCTGCTGGACGGCTGGCCGCAGCCGAACTCCGACTTCTTTCCGGTCCTCGACCTCGGTGCGGAGCGGGCCCGGTTTCGGCGCCAATACGCCCGAGGGATGGCCGACCTCGCGACGCGGCGGATCGATATCGCTGCGCCGGTCTCGCTGCGCCGCATGGTGCCGATCCAGGGTGCGGAGGTGCCGATGACCGACGTTCCTCGCGTGCAGTCACTGGCGTTGGCGGCAGCCCTGCGAGATCCCGGTGCGACTGACGGGGCGGACACGGTGGCCGCGCTGCCCGATCTGGAGGACGCTCGGTTTCGCCAGCAACGGTGGGACGCGCTGCTTGAAGCGGCCGATCCCCCGACGGATTGGAGACGCTGGCTCGGGGAGCTGCGGATCGTGGAGCGGGATCGGCAGCGCGGCACATCCGGCTACGTCGACGAGTCACTGCTTCGGTCGGTGCTACGCTACCTCGATCGGCACGATGCACCGGTAGAGGCGCGCCGGGTGGTGGACTTCTACTTTGGCCTTGCGGGCTGGGACTTCGGGCTGGCGGCCGCGGCTGCCGACGCGCTGGTCGAGTTGGAGGCGCACGAGAATGGCTGGATCTCGCCCGAGGAGCTGGCGGAGGGAGCCGTAATCTCGAAGCTACGGATCGGTGATGCGGCCGGCGCCTCGCGCATCTATGAGCACCTGACGTCCGATGTGTCCGTGCGGGAGCAAGATTTCCGCCTGCAGCTCCTCCGCGCGTACCTTGACGTCTTCTCGGGCCGACCTGACGCCGGCCCGGCGCAGGGGACACGATGACAGCGACCAGAGAGCCGTTTCGGCCCGCGCCCCTGCCGGAGGACTGGAACGAGCTGGTCGTGACCGCGGTGGTGCCCGCGTTCAACGAGGAGCCCACGATCGAGGAGAGCGTGCGGCGGATCCGCAAGGTCCCGCTCCACGTCGAGATCGTAGTGGTGAATGACGGGTCGAAGGACCGGACCGGTGAGGTGCTCGACCGGCTCGAGCAGGAGGGGCTGCTCGACCGGGTGATCCATCAGCCGAAGAACAAGGGAAAGGGCGCCGCGGTGCGCGCCGGGATCGCGGCCGCCACTGGACACGTCATCGTGATCCAGGACGCCGACCTCGAGTACGACCCGATGGAGTATCCGACGCTGCTGGAGCCCATCAGGCTCGACAGAGCCGACGCGGTGTTCGGGTCGCGATTCCAGTCGGGACCGCGGCGGGTGTTGTACTTCTGGCACTCGGTCGGGAACCGGTTTCTCACCCTGCTGTCCAACATGCTCACCGACCTGAACCTGACCGACATGGAGACCTGCTACAAGATGGTACGCGCCGATCTCATGAAGGCGCTGCCGCTGGCCGCCAACCGATTCGGGATCGAGCCGGAGCTCACCGCCCGGCTCTCACAGGCGGGTGCCCGCATCTGGGAAGTGCCGATCAGCTACAGTGGGCGCACCTACGCTGAGGGCAAGAAGATCGACTGGCGGGACGGACTGGCCGCCATCTGGCACATCCTGCGCTTCAACTTCCTGCGGGCGCGACCCAAACCGCGGTGACGCGTACGCTCACGCAGATGCTGTGGCGGGGGATCGGGGTCGTGCTCCTGATCTTGCCCCTGCTCAGCATCCCGCGTTGGGTGGGAGCCCCGGACCCCGGGCCCGACTGGAGCCCGCACGTCTGGGCGTGGATCGTCGGAGCCGTCGTGGTGGTGGTGGTAGGTGTCATGGTGGGCTGGCTGGCTCGGGCGCTTCAGCCGCGTGCGCGCGCGTGGCCCGCGTGGGGCGATGTGGTCTTCGTTGGCGGGCTGGCGGCACTGCTCACACTCGCGGCCGCCTACACCATGCGGGTCGCCTTCGCCTCGAATCCCCACCTCGTGGACGAGGTGGCCCAGTTGTTTCAGGCGCGCATCTTCTCCTCGGGGCGGCTCGCCGCGCCTCCCCCACAGCTGCCAGAGTCCTTTCTCTTCACGCACACGTGGATCACCGAGGCTGGGTGGGTCTCGCAGTTCCCGCCCGCGCACGCGGTGGTGCTAGCGGTCGGCATGCTGTTGCGGGCAGAGTGGCTGGTGAATCCCCTGCTCGGCGGCGCCAGCGTGGTGCTCGTCTTTCTGGTGGCCCGCGGCATGTTCGGGGCGGCGACGGCCCGAGTGGCGGCAGCCCTCTGGGCGGTCTCGGCATGGGTGCTCTTCATGTCGGCCACCTACATGAACCATGCGCTCGCCGTCGCGCTGGTGCTCGGGGCGTGGGCCTGTGTTTGGGCGCCCGGCGGGAGGCGCGCCCTCCGCTTCGTTGCCGCGGGCGCACTGCTCGGCGCCGCTGCCGCGACGCGGCCGCTCGATGCCGTCGCTGGGGCGGTGCCGCTGCTGGCGCAGCTGGGCCTGACCCGCAGGACGCGGGAGCTCGGATTGCTGCTGCTCGGCGGCCTGCCGGTGGCGCTGGCGTTGGGCTACTACAACTGGCGCCTGTTCGGCGGCCCGTTCGACTTCGGGTACACGGCGCTGTGGGGCGAGGGACACCGGCTGGGCTTCCACGCCGACGCGTGGGGCTACGAGTACACGCCGCTGGTCGGTCTGAGCAACATGGTGGCGGCGATCCGCCGGCTGCACATCTACCTGTTCGAGTGGCCGATACCCGCCCTGCTGCCGCTCGGCCTGTGGGCACTGGTCGCGCGTCGACGCGAGGCCGGTGATCTCGCTCTCGGGTTGGGGATCCTCGCTGGACCGGCGCTGTACTTCTTCTACTGGCACTCCGGGTTCTATCCCGGCCCGCGGTTCTACTACATTGCGGCCCCGTTTCTGGTCATCGGTACCGCCCGGGCACTCGGCTGGGCGTGGCTGAGGGCCCGCAGTCGTCCGGCCACCCGCATCCGGTGGGACGCGGCGCTTGCTGCCGCATGTGTGGCAGTGCTCCTCTGGAGTTGGGTCGATCTGCTGCCGCGGCGGTTCGACGTCTATCGGAACGGGTTGCCATCCCTCAAGTACCACCCCGAGCGGGAGCTGGCCGACCGGGGCGTGCGGCGGGCCCTGGTGCTCGTGCCCGAGAGCTGGGGGGCTCGGATCATTACGGACCTATGGGCTCTGGGCGCTCCGCCAGGCGTCGTCGAGCGCGTCTACCGCAGGCTCGATGCGTGCGATCTCCACCTCTTTGCCATGCGAGCCCGAGTCGAAGAGCTGACGCCCGCCGCCGTGATCGACAGTCTGGAGCGTCGCTACGACGCCGCGGCCGAGCCAGCCCCGCTGGTGCCCGCGTCGCGCGATCCCACCCTGCGCCTGTGGCCCGCCCGCGAGCTGGCCCCGAGCTGCGCCGAGCAACTGGAGCACGACCGAAGCGGATTCACGCTCTATGGGAGCTTGGCCTGGCGCAACCCGGTGGGGCTCCGCGACGGCCTCGTGTTCGCCCGTGATCGATTCGAGCGGAACGGGCAGCTCCTTGCCGGCTACTCCGGCTGGGAGGTCTGGCGCTTCGCACCGCCGGTTGGGGAGCCGGAGGCCGACCCGAGGGTGAGTCACCTCGGCCAGGCGGAAGAGCTCCTCGGAGAATATCCGCTGCCGTGAGTCGACTGACCCCGGGGCGGGCCGCTCTCGTCGCCGGGCTGGCGGCCCTCGTCGTGTACGCCAACGCCCCGCGCAACCGCTGGGCGTTGGACGACGTTCCAGTGATCTGGCAGAACCCCGTGGCGCACTCCGTGCCCGCGGCTTGGGCGGCGCGGTACTCGCCCTACTGGCCCGTGGAGCTAGGCCACACGGGGGGATTGTATCGCCCGGCGGTGATCGTGTCGTACGCGGTCGACTGGACTCTCTCCGGTGGCGACCCCCGGTGGTTCCACCTGCACAACGTGCTGCTTCACGCGGTTGCGTCCGGCCTGGTCGTCCTCGTCGCCGTCGTGTGGCTGCCGGTTCCAGCGGCCCTCGCGGCTGGTCTCGTCTTTGCCGTGCATCCCGTGCACGTGGAGGCCGTGGCCAACGTGGTGGGGCGCGCAGAGCTGCTGGCGGCGATCGGCCTGCTGCTCGCGGTACTGGCGTTTCGCAGCTACCGGCGGACCGATTCGCGCCGTGTGCGCCTTGGGTGGGGTGTGGCGACCGTCGCGGCGGTCTCGCTCGCGCTGCTGTCCAAAGAGCATGCCGTGGTCGCGCCCGTTGTCCTGGCGCTCGACGCGTGGCTCGCGCGCGCGCCGGCGCGCCGACGGGGGATCGGCCTCCTACTGGTGACTCTTGCCCTCACGGTCGCGTGGTATGTGCTCTGGCAGGCGATTGCCGGTGGCTACGTGGAGGGGGTCGTGGCCCCTGCCTTGCGGGGACTCTCGCTCGGCCAGCGGCTCGCGACGATGCTGCCGGTGTACCTCGAGGTGCTACGCCTGCTCGCCTGGCCACTCCGTCTGGCATACGACTATAGCCCCCAGGTCATCCCACTCCGCATTGGATTCACGGCCTTGGCGGTGCTGGGAGCGGTGGTCGCCGGAGCCGTGGTGGCTCTTGGTGTGTCGAGTCACTGGCGCGCTCCCGCGGTCGCGTTCGGGATTCTGGCCGGACTGGTGTCGTACATGCCCACGGCCAACCTGCTGATGGCCTCGGGTACCGTGCTGGGCGAGCGCACCCTCTACCTCTTCGCCCTCGCGCCTGCGCTGACCGTCGGATGGATCTTGGCATGGGCCTGGGAGGGACGGTTGCGCAGGATCGCCCTGGTTGGGATTGGCGCGTTGCTGGCGGTGTACGGCGTCCGCTCCTACACGCGGACTCCCTTCTGGATGGACAGCCGCACCGTTCTCATCGAGAGCGTTATCGCGAACCCCGAGAACTATCGAACCCGCCAACAGCTGGCACGCCAGCGCGAGCTGAGCGGTGACTCCCTTGGGGCTCTGGCTGATTACATGGTGGCCGGCGAGCTGTTCGAGCGTGACCCGGCCATTGCGAGCGCGACCGCCGCATTGGCGCTGGGGCTCGGCCGGGAGCGCGTCGCGCTACGCACGGCGCGCCGCGCGGTGGATCACCTGCCACGAGACGTCTTCCTCGCGACCCTGTACCTCGGGTTGCACCAGGAGCTGGCGTCGCCCGAGTGGCAACGCGGGCTGGCTCGCGCCCGGCTCGACTGGTTGAGCGGTCGGCCCGCGGATGCCAGCGGTGCGCTGGACGCGGCGGCGGCCGCCCTCGGGCAGGCCGAGCAGTTGGAAGGACTCTGCTGGGAGCTGCGGGCGACGAAACCAGTGATGGCCGCGCTGCGTCCCGGGCTCGAACAGGTAGCCGAGGACGCTTTGCGGCGAGCCGGACTGGCCTGCGGGCCGGGTTGAGGGGGGCCGGCCCCTGCCTTGCGTTCGGCCCCGCAACTTGCAAATTGAGGTTTCTTGGGGGCCCAGGGCAGCGGCTCAACGCCCCGGCAGAGCAGCCATAAGTGTCTCTGGCAAAAGAGCTTAGGTTGTGCTGGTTGATTCTGGCACGGGGTTTGCCCTGAGGAAGGACAGATTCATGCGCCCGGCATACCGGGTGTGCAACTGGGCTGTTGCTTTAATACCATCCGCGGAGGTGTTTTGATGAACCGCAAGGGTTTCACACTGATCGAGCTTCTGATCGTAGTGGTGATCATCGGCATTCTGGCCGCCATCGCGATCCCGAAGTTCGCGAACACGAAGGAGAAGGCGTATATCGCGTCCATGAAGGCCGACCTGCGTAACATGGTGAACGCGCAGGAGAGCTACTTCGCCGACTGGACGACGTATGGGGCGGGCGGCGACCCGAACCTGCTGTACAACCAGTCTGCGGGCGTGACGCTCACGATCACCGGTAAGGGCGGAGACGGCTGGACCGCCGAAGCGAAGCACACCGGTGCGCCGACCAAGACCTGCGCGATTGCCGTGGGCGACAATGCCACATGGAAGAACAGTCAGAAGGCCACGGCTGCCGAGGGCGAGCCGGCCTGTAACTAGGCGAGGCTACGCCATCGCGTTATGATGAGGCGGCGAAGGGTTGGCCCTTCGCCGCCTCAGGTCCATGATGGAGACCTCTCATGCTGAGGATGCGCCCCATGCATAGCGACGTTCGAGGGTTTACGATCATTGAGCTTCTGATCGTCGTCGTGATCATAGGGATCCTGGCTGCCATCGCGATCCCGAAGTTCGCCAACACGAAGGAGAAGGCGTACGTCGCCTCCATGAGGGCGGACCTGAGGAACCTGGCGACGGCCCAGGAGGGCTACCTGCACGACTTCATGACCTACGCCGTCCAGGCGGACATGGGGCCGCCACGGTTCCAGACGTCGTCGGGTGTGCTCATAACGATCTCAGGCGTGACTGCGGCGGGCTGGCAGGGGGTCGCGAAGCACACGGGCAGCGCAACCAGGGTCTGCGCGATCTTCTACGGCTCGGCTGCGGTACCGATCGCGCCCGCGACCGATGAGGGTGAGGTGCGCTGCAACTAAGAGCCACCCAGCGGGTGAGCTGACGCAAGGCGACGGGATCCCTCGTCGCCTTCTTTTTTCCCGGGCCGGGCGAGCCTCCGGGCCTGTGAAAGCCCCCGCAATATTCCGGACGGCCCTCCACGCGTTTGAGGCGCAAGGGGAGCCACCGTTGCCGTAGCTTGACCCGACATGTCCCCTCTCTCTACCCGTCGGGGCGGCTTCACGGTCGTCGAGGTGCTGGTCGCGACCATCCTGCTGGGACTCGGGCTGCTCGCCATCACCGGCACCACGGCGCACACGACCCGCATGATCGCGGCGGGGAGGAGGCACACCCAAGCTGCGGTGCTGGGCCGACGGATCACGGAGTCGCTCAGGGGCGAGCCCTGCCCGGCGGTGGGCTCAGGGATGGCCACTGAGGGACCGCTCGAGGCGCGCTGGACCGTCGCGCCGCTCGCCGGTGGCACGGCTCGCAGCGTGCTGGTGGTGATCGAAGCCCCCCGCGTGAGGGGATCGCGTGCCGATACGGTCGCGGCGACCGTGGTCTGCTGAGGCGCCGCCGGGCGGCGCGGGAGTGACGCTGGTCGAGCTCCTGGTTGCTCTGGTGCTCACCGGTCTGGTGGCGGCGGCCGTGCTCGCGCTGCTGGTGCTGGGCCAGCGGGCGTATCGGCAGCAGCACGCGGCGGCCGCGGTGTCGGCCACGCTGCGGGCGGCCGCCACGATGCTCCCCCTGGAGCTGACTGGGCTGGACACGTTGGTGGCCACAGAGCCGGCCGCGGTCTCTTTCCAGGCGACTCGGACGCTGTCTTTTCTCTGCGCGCTCCCCCGGGTCTCGGGTCCACGCAGGGGCTCATTGACCGTGGGGGCGGAGCCGCGATTCGGGATGCGTGCTCCCGACCCCCGGCGCGACTCTGTGCTGGTCTACGCCCAGGCTGACCCCGCCAGCGATCACGACGACTACTGGGTGCGCGCCGACTTGGTGGACGTCGGCACGACAGCGACCTGTCTCGACGGCGCAGCCGGCGTGATGCTCGAACTCGCGGCCATCTCCCCGCGCGGGAGCCTGCTCGATGTGCATGCCGGTGCTCCGGTCCTCACCAACGAGCTGATACAGCTGGCGGCGTACCGGGACGGCGGTGGGACCTGGTGGTTGGGGGCAAGGGGCCGTGTGAAGGCGAGTGGGTGGAGCACCATCCAGCCGGTGTTGGGTCCGCTCGCCCCGAACGGGTTCCGCTTTTCCTATATAGCGGCCTCCGGGGCGCCGGCTGCCGGGACCGGTGAGGTCTCCCGCATCGGCATCTGGCTCGTGGCTCAGGCACCGGCCGGTCTGGGCGCCGGGCCGCTCCAGGATTCGGTGTGGCTCGAGATCGGCCTCCGCAACCGCCGGCGGTTTTGAGGAGCGGGCTCCCGAAGCACGAGCGGGGAGGGGCACTGCTCCTCACCCTGCTGGCGCTGTCCGTTCTCGGGATGCTCGTGACGGCGGCCTGGCTCATGGGTCTTGCCGAGCTACGGGTGGCGCGCACCCCCGCGGCCGTCACGCGCGCCCTCGCTGCTGCCGAAGAGGGCGTCCAAGTCCAGATCGTGAACTGGCGGCTCGCGGGGTACAACCGACTCGGGGTGGGCGGGGCGGCCGGGTTCGCGGGCCTCGCCCCCGACTTGGGCTCCTACGGGGGCAGCGTGCGGCGGCTCTCCGAGTTGCTCTTCCTCATCGAATCTGAGGGCCTCGGTCCAGGTCGAGCCGCTCACCAGCGGGTTGGTCTCCTGGTCCGGCTGAGCGCCCTGGAGCTGTCGATCCGCGCTGCCCTTCAGTCGCACGGCGCGGTGCGGCTGGCCGGGGTCGCCTCCGTGAGCGGGTTCGACGAGGCGCCCGCCGGGTGGCCGTGCCCGGCCCCGGGCGTCCCCCGGCCTGGCATCCGTCTCTCCGAAGGGGCCCCGCTGGAGCTTGTCGACTGCCCTGGGCTCGCGTGCGTGAAGGGTGATCCGCCGGTTCTGTCCGACACGACGCCAACCAGGCCGAGCCGGATTGCAGGGGTCGAGGTCGCCACCCTCCGCGATCTGGCCGACAAAGTCGTCGGGCCGGGTCGCTGGACGCCGGGCCCGAGCCAGGTGGCCGGAAAGTGTCGCCATGGTGTCCCCTTCAACTGGGGCGATCCGGACCGCCCAGGGGGTGCTTGCGGGGACTACCTCCCCTTGATCTTCGCCGCCGGCGACGTCCGGCTGCACGGGGGTCGGGGTCAGGGGATCCTTGTGGTGGATGGGGACTTGGTGGTGTCCGGCGGGTTCCGGTTCTACGGGCCGATTCTGGTCCTGGGTCAATTTGACACAACCGGTGAGGGAGGTCACTTCAAGGGAGGGGTGGTCGCCGCTACCGTAGTGGTCGCACAATCAGGTCTGGCGGGTCCTTCGGTGGGCTACTCGAGCTGCGCTGTGCGGCGGGCCGTGGTGGCCCAGGGAGGCCCAGAACCCATCGTTGATCGTAGCTGGATGCGCCTGTACCGAATTCCGTAAGTGAAAGTGGGACGGGGCTTTGATCAGGGTGGGTTAAAGTAGGTTAGAGCTTGACAAAAATCGGGGTGGGTCGTACTGTTGTCGTCCGCCAAGTCTCTTATCTCGTTTACTGGTCGGCAGATATGGC
>JBDGYO010000293.1:0-3792 GCA_039584015.1 Gemmatimonadota bacterium
GTCCGCTCACAGCCTTCCGTTCCGGAAGGGGTGAGCGTTCTTGCTGCGGCACGCTAGCGCGGCGCTGCTCGCCGTAGCGCTCGTCGGCGCGTGCGGATCGGGTGAGGTTCCCTCGTCCGGCGCGATCATCGACGACGCCGGCCGTGCCGTGCGTCTCGACGCGCCGGCGCAACGCATCGTCTCACTCTCCCCCTCCACCACCGAGCTGTTGTTCGCGATCGGCGCGGGTGACCGGGTCGTCGGTCGTACGCGGTGGTGTGCCGACCCGCCCGAAGCCCTGGCAGTGGAGAGCGTGGGCGACGGCCTGGATCCCAACGTAGAGCTGATCGTCGCGCGGCGGCCCGATCTGGTCGTGTTCTATCGCTCGGGCATGAACGACGCGGCGATTGCGCAGCTCGAGCGGCTGGGCATTGCCACGGCCAGCGTGCAGCTGGATGGGTTGGCCGACTTGACGCGGGCGGCGCTGCTGCTGGGGCGGCTCACAGGCGACAGCGCGCGTGCCGACACGCTGGTACGGGTGTTCGAGCAGGAGTTGTCGGCGGTCTCGACGCCGCCACTGGCCGACGCCGCCTCGGTGCTGATACTCGCATGGGACAACCCGCCCATCGTGATCGGAAGTGCCAGCTTCCTGAGCGAGATCGTGAGCCACGCGGGGGCACGCAACGCGTTTGCCGACCTGGAGCACCCCTCGGGCAGTGTGAGCCTGGAGGCTATCGCGGCCCGCGCACCCGAGGTCGTGCTGCTCACTGAGGGCGACGCTGAGCCCGCCTTCGCCCGGCGTCCCGAGTGGCAGGTGGTGAAGGGCGTGAGGGAGGGGCGGTTCGTCGCGGTGAGCGGCAGCCAATTCTCGCACCCCTCGTTCCGTGCAGCGCTGGCCATCGCCGAGCTTCGTGCGGCGCTCGAGGGGTGGCGCCGTTGAACCGCTGGCTGGTGTTGGGCGTGGCGGCGACCGTGGTCGTCACGGTCGCCTTGGTGGTGGGACCGGCCGACCTCACAGTGCCGGAGGTGTGGGCGGCGCTCACGGGCCGCGCCGACGCCGCGACGCAAGCGATCGTGCGGGAGCTGCGACTGCCGCGCGTGCTACTGGCGTTCGTGATCGGCGGCAGCCTCGCGGTGACCGGAGCGACCCTGCAGGCGCTGGTCCGCAACCCGCTCGCCGACCCGTACTTGCTCGGACTGTCCGGCGGCGCCGGATTGGGTGCGGTGTCGGCCATTGCGCTCGGTGTGGGCGGAGCGTGGGCCGTTCCCGTCGCGGCACTGATCGGTGCGCTGGGCGCGGTCGTGCTGGTGTACCGCATCGCCCTCGTGGGCGGCAGCATGCTCGACGCGCGTGTGCTGTTGCTGGCGGGCGTCGTGGTGGGAGCGTTTGCCGCTTCCATCATGGGAGCCATCATGGCGCTCTCACCCGCGCCCGAGGTGCGCAACGCGCTGCTCTGGCTGCTGGGGAGCCTGGACGGTGCCTCGTGGCGCAGCCTTGGTGTCTTCGCCGCGTACGCACTGCTCCCTCTGATGGTGCTCTATGCCTTGGCCCGTCCGATCGACCTGCTCGCGCTGGGTGAGGAACCGGCCCGGTTCCTCGGCGCCGACGTGGAGCGCACCAAACGCGTGCTCTACGTCTCGGCATCGCTGCTCACGGCGGCGGCGGTCTCGGTGTCCGGCATCATCGGATTCGTGGGTCTGGTCGTCCCGCACGCGATGCGCATCCTGTGGGGCCACTCTCATCGCACGTTGTTGCCGGGTGCGTTCCTGCTGGGCGGGACGCTGCTCGTGGTGGCCGATGCGGTGGCACGCACGGTCTTTGCGCCGCTGGAGCTGCCGGTGGGAGTCGTGACCGCGCTCATCGGTGTCCCCGTCTTCGTCTGGCTGGTGCGGCGATGGGCGAGCTGATCTTCGAGACGCGCGAGGTGTCGTACCGCTATCCGGCGGCGCACGACGACGCAGTGCGCGCCGTGACGCTCGCGGTGCCGCGGGGAGAACTCGTGGCCATCGTGGGACCCAACGGGAGTGGTAAGACGACGCTACTCAGGTTGCTGCTCGGGGTGCTGCGCCCCAGTGACGGCGCCGTGCTCGCCGGGGGGCGGGCGGCGCACGTGTGGCGCCGCAGGGAGCTGGCGCGACTCGTGGGTGTCGTGGCGCAGCGGGAGGAGCCGGTGTTCCCGCTGCGCGTGCACCAGGCGGTGCTGCTGGGTCGCTACGCACATCTGGGGCCCTTCCGGGCGGCGCGGGGTGCCGACCTCGAGGCGGTGGAGCGCGCGCTCGAGCGGTGCGACGTGTTGCACCTGCGCGACCGCTGGGTGGCGACGCTTTCCGGCGGTGAGTGGCAGCGGGTGCGGATCGCCCGAGCGCTGGCGCAGGAGCCGCAAGCGCTGGTGCTGGATGAGGCGACGGCGAACCTCGACCTGCGTCACGAGATGGAAGTCTTCGAGCTGACGGCCGAGCTGGTGCGGCGCGAGGGGCTCGCGGCGGTGCTGGTCACGCACCACGTGAACCTGGCAGCCCGGTTCGGTGATCGCGTGATCGTAATGGAAGACGGTGGGGTCGCCGCGCAGGGCGCGCCGCCCGAGGTGCTGCGCCGCGAAATCCTGGAGCGAGTGTTCACCTGGCCGGTGGATGTCGAGCAGTGGCGTGGCGTGCCGCAGTTCGTGCCCCTCAAACGAGAGGAACGAGAGGAGTGAGGGCGTGATGACACAGCGAGTTCTCCTGGTGATGGTGTTGGCGGCGGGAACCGGCGCCGGCATGGTGCCAACCGCCCGGTCGCAGGAGCCGGCCGACACGACCGTGCTCGCACCGGTGGTGGTCACGGCAACCCGGATTCCCACGCGGCGCTCCGCGCTGAGCGCCACCGTGACGGTACTCCACGGCGAGGACCTGCGGGCCCAGGGGATCCGCATGGTGACCGACGCCCTGCGCGATGTCGCGGGCATGCACGTGGTTCAGGGAGGATCGTACGGCAGCCTGACATCGGTGTTCGTGCGCGGCGGCGAAAGCGACTACGTGAAGGTCCTCGTGGATGGCGCGCCGCTGAACGAACCGGGGGGCGCGATCAATCTCGCCGACCTGACGACCGACAACGTGGAGCGCATCGAGATCGTGCGGGGCCCCGCCAGCGTGGTGTACGGAACGGACGCCGTCTCGGGCGTGATCCAGGTGTTCACGCGGCGCGGTCGCGGGCCGCTCCGCGCCGAGGCGAGCCTGCGCGGCGGCAGCTATGGCTCGCTCGAGGCGGATCTCGCCGTGGACGGCGGCAGTGAGGTCGTGAGCTACTCGCTCGGCGCGAGCCGCAGCACCACCGACGGCATTCACCCCTTCAACAGTCGCTACGACAACCTCGTCGTGAGCGGGGCGCTGCGCGTTACGCCCGATGCGCGCACCGACGTCGACCTGGCGCTGCGGTACGGCGATAGTGAGTACCAGGTAGCGACGGACTTCACGGGCGCACTGGCAGACAGCAATGCGTTCCAGCAGCGGGACGTCATCGCGGCATCGCTGGATGCGGGGCGCTTCCTCTCCGACAAGGTCGAAGGCCGAGTGCTGCTTGCCGTCACCGAGAACGACGGCGGATTCGACGACCAACCCGATGGTCCCGGCGACACGCTGGGATTCTTCGGATCGACCAGCCTCCAATCGGTATCGCGGCGCAGTGCCGACGCGCGGGTGAACTGGTACGCTACGGCTACCGAGGTCGTCACGGTGGGGGCCGAATATGAGCGGGAGGATGGCACCTCGTTCAGCGAGTCGTTCAGTGAGTACGGGAACAGCGCCGACTCCGCCGAGGCCGGGCGCAAGAACCTG
>JBDGYO010000294.1:0-3791 GCA_039584015.1 Gemmatimonadota bacterium
CCCGGTGCAAATAATCGGCAATCGCCAGCCTCACGTCGAGGCCGACCAGGTCGCTCACCTCGAGCGGCCCCATGGGGTGACCGTAACCGAGCGTCATCGCTTTGTCGATGTCGGAGGGGCTGGCGACCTCCTCCTCCACCATCCGCATCGCCTCGAGCCCGAGCGCGATGCCCAGCCGTGAGGAGGCGAATCCAGGGCTGTCCCGCACGACGATGGGGACCTTGCCCATCTCGCGCGCCACCGTGCGCGCCGTGTCGAGCACCGCGGGGGAGGTGCCGGGGTGCACCACGAGCTCGACCAGCTTCATGATGTGCACCGGGTTGAAGAAGTGGATTCCCAGCACCCGTTCCGGATGCTGCGTGGCCTCGGCGATGCGGGTCACCGAGAGCGACGAGGTGTTGGTCGCCAGCACGGCATCCGCTGCCACCAGGGCGTCCACGCGGCCGAACAGCTCGCGCTTCACCTCGAGATCCTCCACGATCGCCTCGACCACGAGGTCGGCGTCACGCGCCGCGGCATCCACGTCCGGCTCCAGAACGATCAGGGCCAACGCCGCGTCAGCGTGCTCGCGGGTGAGCTTGCCGCGCCGCACCCCGCCTTCGAGGTTCTCGGTGATGCGGTCCCGTGCCGGCTCCAGAGCCTCGGGGCGCGCATCGGTGAGACGGGTCGCGTAGCCGGCGAGCGCCCCCATCTGCGCGATGCCGTGCCCCATCGCGCCGGCACCGACGACGGCCAGCTTCATCCAACCACGCTCCGCGCCACGTCTGGCGTGTTGCAGCACAGGGCGTCCACTCCCAGGTCGAGCAGATGTTGCATGCGCTCGGGGTCGTCCACCGTCCAGGCGAAGACCCGTTTCTGGCGTTCGTGCACCTGCGCGATGAGCTGCGCGTCGAGCAGGCTCTCCTGCTGCCATAACACCTCGGCGTCGGCGTCGTCCAGCAGCACGAGCGGACGCACCGGCCGAGCCACGGACAGCACCCCACAGGGGAGTGAAGGGCGCGCCTCCCGCAGTCGCCTGATGATGCGGTGATCGAACGAGTGCACCCGATAGCAGGACGGGTCGGGTCCGGCATCGAGCACGCCGAACAGCGCGGCGTCATGCTCGGGAGGGAGATCCTTCACCTCGACGAACACCTCGAAGCCGGCGCCCATGGCATCGAGCGCTTCGGTCAGGGTGGGAATCGCCTCGTCGTTCGCCAAGCGGAACCGCGCCAGCTCGTCATGCGTGACCGCGGCGATCAGGCGCGCGAACGCCACCGGATCGTGGTGCACGATGGGCACCCCGTCGGCCGTGACGTGGACGTCCAACTCGACCCCGTCGGCTCTCATGTCGCGCGCCATCCGAAACGCGGCGAGCGAGTTTTCGACCTCGTAGGCCGACGCACCGCGGTGAGCGACGACAAGGGTCACGGGCTACTTGCCGCGGAACGAGGGCGCGCGCTTTTCGAGGAACGCCTGCAGCCCTTCCTTGGCATCCTCGCTCTGAAAGCAGCGCACTTGGTGGTCCAGCTCCAGCAGCAGCATCTCGTCCAGCGGTCGCTGCTCGCTCTGGTAGACGGCCTGCTTGGCGAGCGCGAGTGCGATGGGAGGCTTGGCCGCCAGCATCCGAGCGAACACCAGGGTTTCTTCCTCCAGGCGATCGTGCGGCACGACGCGGTTGAACAGCCCGAGCCGCTGGGCTTCATCGGCATCGATCATCTCGCCCGAGTATATCAGCTCCAGCGCCTTGGCGGGCCCCACCAGGCGCGGCAGGAAGTACGTCCCGCCCCAGTCGGGATGAACGCCGATGCGGTTGAAAGTCTGGCCGATCGAGGCCCGGTCGGAGGCGATGCGCACGTCACAGGCGAGCGCGAGGTTGGCACCGGCTCCCGCCGCGGCGCCGTTCACGCTGGCCACCACCGGCTTGGCCACCGATCGGATCGTGCTGACCACGGTGCGGCCCGCTTCGACCAGGCCTTTGGCTGCCTCCCAGTCCTCGCGCTCCAGCACCTGCTGCATGTACCCCACGTCGGCGCCGGCGCAGAAGGCGCGACCGGCACCCGTCACCACCAGCACGCGGACATCGGCGCTCTCGGCGACTTGGAACACGGCCTCGGCCAGTTCCTGCCGCATGCGGCCCGCGAAGGCGTTCAGCTTGTCGGGGCGGTTGAGGGTGACCGTTCCAATCCCCTCGGTGATGGACGTGCGGACGTATTCGAAGTCGGTCAAAGGCCAACCCAGACGGTCTTGGTCTCGCTGTACCCGTCCAGCGCCTCGCGCCCCAGGTCGCGCCCAAAGCCACTGGCTTTGAAGCCGCCGAAGGGTGCGGCCGAGTCGTACAGGTTGTAGGTGTTGATCCACACGGTGCCGGCACGTACCGCTCGGGCCACACGGAACGCCTTGTGGATGTCCTTGGTCCAGATCCCCGCGGCCAGGCCGTATATCGTCTGGTTCGCCAGCTGGACAGCCTCCTCCACATCGTCAAACGCAATCACGGAGAGCACCGGTCCGAAGATCTCCTCGTCCACAATCTTCATGCCCGGCTTGGCGCCGTCGAACACCGTGGCCTCGACGAAGTACCCCTTGCCGTTCACCTGGGCAGGGTTGCCGCCTGCGACCAGCGTCGCCTCCTGCTTTCCGGCCGCGATGTAGGACATGACCTTGTCGTGCTGCCGCTTGGAGGCGATGGCGCCGAGGCGCGTGCCCTTCTCCATGGGATCCCCGGGCTCGAGCCGCGCCGCCCGGGATGCCAGCTCCTCGACTACCTGGTCGTGCACCGCGCGCTCGACCAGGAGTCTGGAGCCAGCGGCACACACCTCGCCCTTGCCGTAGAAGATGCCGTTCTGCGCGCCCTTCACGGCCGCCTTGAGATCGGCATCGGCGAAGATGACGTTGGGGCTCTTCCCCCCCAGCTCGAGGGTCACCCGCTTCACCGTCTCGGCGGCGTCACGCATCACCTGCTTGCCCACGGCGGTGGAGCCGGTGAACGCGATCTTGTCCACGTCGGGATGGCACACGAGGGCAGCGCCCGTGGTGGGGCCGTCGCCCGGAAGCACGTTGAACGCCCCCGGCGGGAACCCGGCCTCCTGCATGATCTCGGCCATGGCCAGCGCCGTGAGCGGCGTTTCCGGGGCCGGCTTGAGCACCACCGAGCAACCCGCCGCCAGGGCGGGGGCAAACTTCCAGCTCGCGAGGTTGAGCGGGAAGTTCCACGGCACGATCGCGCCGACCACTCCGAGTGGCTCGCGTACGGTGTAGACGAGGTCGTCGCCGTTCACCGGCAGGACCGCGCCGCCCAGCTTGTCGGCCCAGCCGCCGTAGTACTTGAGGGTCTCGACCGTGGAGGCGACGTCGATCTTCGACTCGAACAGCGTCTTCCCGTTCTGTCGCGTCTCGAGTTCGGCCATCTCATTGCGCCGCTCGTGCAACAGCTCGCCGGCGCGGTGGAGCAGGGCGCCGCGCTGGCGCGCGGAGAGACCACGCCACGCATCGCCCTCGACACAGCTTCGCGCCGCCCCCACCGCGGCGTTCACGTCGGCGTCGCCCGCCGCGTGCACCGCGGCGAGCGTCTCTTCGGTGGCGGGGTTCACCACCTCGAGCACCTCGCCCGAGGCGGCGTCCCGCCACTCGTTGTGGATGAAGAGCTGCGTCTGCACTACGCGCCCGTGAACTCGGCCGAGCGCTTCTCCACGTACGCCGCCAACCCTTCGGTCGCGTCGGCGCTCTGGAACAGCTGCTGCTGCAGCTCGCGCTCGATCGCGAGGCCGCTCTCGAACGGCACTTCCATGCCGGAGCAGACCGCCCGCTTGATG
>JBDGYO010000295.1:0-4334 GCA_039584015.1 Gemmatimonadota bacterium
TGCGGCGGCAGTACATGCAGCGACTGCGGGAGCGCGGAGAGCTCGAGCCGCTGCAGCCGACCGAGGAGGAGATGCATGCCTTCTACGAGCGGACGAAGGCGCAGCAGCCGCAGCGGCCGGCGACCCTCACGTTCCGGCAGATCGTGATCCGCTCCGATCCCGACACGGCGGCGCTGCGGGTGGCGTTCCGGCTCGCCGACTCCATCAAGGTCGCGCTGCGCGACGGAGCGGATTTCGACCTGACGGCGCGCCAGTTCTCGGACGACCCCGGCTCGGGGGAGCGCGGCGGGGACCTCGGCTGGGTGCGGCGCGGGATGTTGGTGACGGAGTTCGAGGCGGTGGCGTTCCGGCTCCGCCCAGGTGTGATCTCGGAGCCCGTGCGCTCGGTGTTCGGGTTCCACATCATCCGTGTCGACCGGCGCCAGCCGGGCGAGGTGATGGTGCGCCACATCCTGATTGCCCCGACCATCACCGAGGCCGATCGGGCACGGGCGCGCGCCAGGGCGGACTCGGTGCTCCAGGCGCTGCGGGACGGGGCGCCCGTTGACTCGCTGACCACGCTGTACCACGACCGGGCCGGGCAGGAACAGGCGCTGGTCGAGGACTTCCCGCAGGATCGCTTGCCGCCGGAGTACCAGGCCCCGCTCGAGGGGCGACAGGGCCCCATCGTGCTCGACCGGGGCGACGGCCGACCCAAGTACGCCATCGTGCTGTTTCAGGACTACCGGCCCGCCGGACCGTTCAGCTACGAGGACCTGCGTGACCGCCTGCGCAGCACCCTGGCAGAGCAGAACGCCATGGAGCGACTGATCCAGTCGCTGCGTGAATCCACCTACATCGTAAGCCGGCTCTGACACCATGCCGCCGCGCGTCGCGATCACATTGGGCGATCCGCGGGGCATCGGACCGGAAGTCGTCAGCAAGACACTGGCCGATCCGCCGGCGGAGGCGGAGTACGTCGTCATCGGTCCCGATGAGCTGGTGGCCGAGTTGCCGGCCGACCAGCGGATCGGCATTGGCGCGATCGGGAAGAGGGAAGGGACCTTTCCCGCTCCCCGATTCCCGCTTCCCGTAGAGGACGCCGGCCGCCTCACCGCCGACGCCGTCCTCAAGGCCGTCGAGCTGGCGCTCTCCGGTGACGTGGACGCCATCGTTACGGCCCCGGCGGAGAAGCGCGCCCTGCACGCGGCCGGCTACGAGTTTCCGGGACACACCGAGTGGCTCGCCGAGCTGGCGGGCGGGGTGGACGTGGTGATGATGCTGGTCGCGGGGAGCCTGCGGGTCGCGCTCGTCACCACGCACATTCCGCTCGCCGACGTGCCCTCCGCTGTGACCATCGAGCGAGTGCTCAAGGCTGGGCTCATCACCCGCTCCGCCCTGGAGTGCTGGTGGGGCATCGAGGATCCGCGCCTGGCGGTGTGCGCGCTCAATCCGCACGGCGGCGAAGGGGGGCTGTTCGGCGACCAGGACGACGAAGTGCTCGCGCCGGCGACGCGGGAGCTGGATGCGACCGGGCCGCTTCCCGCCGATACGGTGTTCGTGCGCGCCCTGCGCGGGGAGTTCGACGCGGTGCTCACGCCGTATCACGACGTGGGCATGACGGCGGTGAAGGTGGCAGGGTTCGGCGGCGGCGTGAACGTGACGCTGGGGCTTCCGTTCATCCGCACCGCGCCCGATCATGGAACGGCGTTCGACATCGCGGGGCAGGGCATCGCCGAGGCGGGCTCGATGCGAGAGGCGGTGCGGTTGGCGGCGGAGCTGGGCGCGCTGATGCGGGGCGGGGTGTAGCGATCAGGCCGGCTTGTCACCCTCCTTGACCATCCGCAGCTTATCGACGCGCAGCCCGTCCATCTCCAGCACCTCGAACCGCGCGTCGCCCACCGTCACGCGATCACCCACCTGCGGCAACCGGCCCAGCTGTCCGAAGACGTACCCACCGATCGTCAGGTAATCCTCGTGTGAGATCTCGAGGCCGTAGGCCTCGTTCACGTCGTGGATCTCCATGTCGCCCGGGAGGGTGATGCCGTCCGCGGCGGCCTGGGGGAGCGGCTCCGCCTCGTCGTACTCGTCGTAGATCTCCCCCACGATCTCCTCCAGCAGGTCCTCCATCGTGACGATGCCGGCGGTGCCCCCGTACTCGTCGAGCACCACCGCCATCTGCGCCTTGATGCGCTTCATGTCGGCGAGCACGTCCTCCACCTCGCGCGTGCCCGGCACGAACATCGGTTCGCGCACGATCGAGCGTACCGGATCGTGCTCGCGCTCCGGCAGCGCCGCCAGGATCTGCTTCACGTGCACGATCCCTACCAGGTCGTCCAGCGATTCGCCGTACACCGGGTAGCGGGAGCGTCCCACCTCGCGAACGCGCCCCGCGGCCTCGGCGATGGTGAGGTCTGCGGAGAGGCCGACCACCTCGGTGCGGGGGGTCATGACGTCGCGTGCGTTCTTCTCGGTGAACTCGAACACGCCCTCGATCATTTCCACGTCTTCGTGATCGAGGTGCCCCGACTTCTGGCTCTGCCGCAGGATCGTCACGATCTCCTGGGGCGAATGCACCGCCTCGAGCTCGTCGGCTGTGGCTTTGACGCCCAACAGGCGCAGCAGCAGGTTGGCGCTCCAGTTGAGCAGATTCGTGAGGGGCAGGGTGATCCACGTAAAGAACATCAGCGGCCGCGCCAGCCACCGAGCGGTGGGCTCGGGGAAGGTGATGGCCCAGTTCTTCGGTGCCAGCTCTCCCACCACCACGTGCAGGAAGGAAATGACCGACACCGCCACGATGGATGCCACTCCCGCCCGGCCCAGGAACGACACCGCCGCCGGGAGACGTTCCACCCAGTCCCGGAACAGCACGGCTACCGTGTCCTCGGCGACGAAGCCCAGCAGGATCGATGCCAGCGTAATGCCCAACTGGCACGCCGAGAGTTGGCGCTGCAGGTCTTGCTGCGCCGCCTGGACCGCCTTAGCCTTGCGGTCTCCGTTCTGGATCATCGCCTCGACGCGGGAGCGGCGCGAGGCGACCAGGGCGAACTCGGCTGCCACGAAGAACGCGTTCGCCGCGACGAGGAACCCCACCGCGGCGGCACGGAGCACGAGGGATGTTAAGGAGATCTCTTCCATTCGGACCGCTTAGGGGTAAGGTAAAAGGTCCAGCCGAACGTGCCAATCTGAGGCCAAGGTGGAACCGCACGTGAGCAACCCGGTCGACCAGACTCAGCCGCCCACCGAGCGTTCGCTCGACTGCGTAGGCCGCACGCCTGCGCTGTCGGGCCACAGACGCTCCCTCAAGGTGGTGCTGGCCATCACCGCCAGCTTCATGGTGGTGGAGTTCGTGGCCGGATGGCTGGCCAACTCGCTGGCGTTGCTGGCCGACGCCGGGCACATGCTCACCGATGCGGCCGCGCTGGCGTTGGCGCTGTTCGCGGCGTGGATCGCGCAGCTCCCCGCGACGCCCGACAAGACCTTCGGCTACCTGCGGTTCGAGATCCTGGCGGCCCTGGTGAACGGCGCAGTGCTCTTCCTGGTGGCCGGGCTCATCGTGTGGGACGCCATCGAGCGGTTCGCGGACCCGCCGCAGGTCGAGGCCCGCATCCTGTTCGGCGTCGCGACGGCCGGTCTGATCGTGAACCTGATCGGGGCGCGGCTGCTGCACGCGGGGCACAAGGAGTCGCTCAACGTGCGCGGCGCGTACCTGCACGTGCTGGGCGACCTGCTCGGCTCGATCGGCGCCCTGGCCGCGGGCGTCATCATCCTGCTCACCGGCTGGATGCTGGCGGACCCTATCATCTCGATCGGGATCGCGCTGCTCATTCTGGTGGGGGCGTGGCGCCTCATGCGGGAGAGCGTAGACGTGCTGCTGGAGGCCACGCCGCGGCACATCGCCCTGGGCGAGGTGGAACGCCAGATCGCCACGGTTCCGGGGGTCGAGGACGTGCACGACCTGCACGTCTGGACGCTCACCAGCGGCGTCGTGGCCATGAGCGGGCATGCGGTCGTGCCAGAGCCGAGCGATGGACAGCGGGTGTTGGAGACGGTGCAGGAGCGGCTGGCCGCCATGGGCATCCACCACGTGACCATGCAGATCGAGCGCAACCAGCTGGATCCGTGCGAGCCCGACAACGGCTGAGCCGTTGCTTTCCCCACCGGTCCTGTCTATACTGCCCCACCCTATGACACGGTAGTTCGCCACGGCGACACTCGAAGGTTCTCCCTTGGACATACGAAACATCGCGATTATCGCGCACGTCGATCACGGCAAGACGACGCTCGTGGACCAGATGCTGCGGCAGGCGGGAGTGTTCCGCGCCAACCAGCAGGTGGAGGAGCGCGTGCTGGAC
>JBDGYO010000296.1:0-3777 GCA_039584015.1 Gemmatimonadota bacterium
CTGCCGCCTGAGCAGATGGAAGTACTGCGCCGGGGTGGAGCAGTTGGCCACGCGGATGTTCCCCTCCGCCCCGAGGGCGAGGTAGCGCTCCAGCCGTGCGCTCGAGTGCTCGGGTCCCTGACCCTCGTACCCGTGGGGCAACAGCAGGGTGAGGCGCGACGTCTGTCCCCACTTCGCCAACCCCGCGATGATGAACTGGTCGATGATCACCTCGGCACAATTGGCGAAGTCGCCGAACTGCGCCTCCCACAGCACCAGCGCGTAGGGCACGGCCACGCTGTAGCCGTACTCGAAGCCCATCGCGGCATACTCCGAGAGCGGTGTGTTGTACAGCTCCATCGGGGCCCGCGACGTGGAGAGATGCTGGATCGGCGTGAACGGCTTGCCCGTCTCCCCGTCGAACAGGGTGAGATGCCGTTGGCTGAAGGTGCCGCGGGCGGTGTCCTGCCCGACCATGCGGAGCGAGATCCCGTCGGCCAGCAGTGACGCCAGCGCCAGTGACTCCGCGTGAGCCCAGTCGAGCCCGCCCTCCTCTACGGCCGTGAGCCGCCGGTCGAGCACCCGCTGCAGCTTGCGGTTCACCTGGAAGTCGTCGGGCGTCGAGAGGAGCTCCTCGTTCAGCTTGAGCAGGACGGCCTGGTCGACTGCTGTCTCGGGCTCCGTCGCCGCGACCCACATGCCCGTAATGCGGTCGGGCTCCTGGCCCTCCTCTTCGGCCTCGGCGAGGTCGGCCTTGAGCTTGGCCTGCGTCTCGGTGAGCTGATTGTAAACCTGCTCCGTCAGCTGCTCCGCCTGTTCCTCGGTCACGACCCGCTGGGCGACGAGCTGCCGCGCGTAGAGCTCGCGCACCGTCGGGTGCCCGTCGATCCGCTGGTACATCACCGGCTGCGTATAGCGCGGCTCGTCGCCCTCATTGTGTCCGTGGCGGCGGTAGCCCACGAGATTGATCACCACGTCGCCGCGGAACTTCTTGCGGTACATCATGACGAGCTGCACGGCGGCGAGGCACGCCTCGGGATCGTCGGCGTTCACGTGCACGATGGGAACGTCGAAGCCCTTGGCGAGGTCGCTGGCGAAGTCGGTGCTGCGTGCGTCCCCGGGATCGGTGGTGAACCCGACCTGGTTGTTTGCGATGATGTGCAGCGTGCCGCCGGTGCTGTAGCCTTCCAGCCGGGCCAGGTTGATGGTCTCGGCGACCACCCCCTGCGCCGCGAATGCGGCGTCGCCGTGGATCAGGATAGGCAGCACGCGCACGGGTTGGTGGTCGGCCTGGACACCAGTGCGGTTGGTCTGCCGCGCCCGCGCGTTGCCCACCACCACCGGGTCGACGGCTTCCAGATGGCTCGGGTTCGGCATGAGCGTCACGGCGACTTTCTCGCCGCGCCACGTCTCGAAAACGCCGTCCGCTCCGTGATGGTACTTCACATCGCCCGTGCCGCCCACCGGCGTCAGCGTCTCCTCCACCTCCCGGCCGCCCTCGAACTCCGCTAGCAGCGTCTCGTAGGGCAGTCCCAGGATGTGGGCCAGCACGTTGAGGCGCCCGCGGTGCGCCATGCCGACCACGGCCTCGCACGTGGTCTCGTCGGCGGCCAGGTCCAGTGCCCGGTGCAGGATGGGCACCAGCATGTCGAGCCCCTCGATGCCGAAGCGCTTATGACCGAGGTAGTTGCGGTGGAGAAAGCGCTCCAGCCCGTCCACGTGCGTCAGCTCGGTGAGCAGCGCCTGCTTGTGCTCTTCGGAGAGAGGGTGCCGGTGCTCCCCGGACTCGATCACGCGCCGCAGCCACACGCGCTCCTCGTGGCTCGCGATGTGCTCGATCTCGTAGGCGATCGTGCCGCAGTAGATCTCCCGCAGGCGGGGGAGCACGTCCTGTAGGGTTTCGCCGCCGACGTAGACGCGCAGCACGTCGGCCGGAATCTGGCGCATGATCTGCGGCGTCAGATCCAGGTTGGCCGGATCGAGCGCCGGGTCACCCCTGGGCTCGGTGCCCAGCGGGTCGAGCTGCGCCGCCAGGTACCCATGTGTGCGATGCGCCCGCACCACCGACATCGCCGCAGCCACGTGATACAGCATGTCCTGCGAGAGTCCCTCGGTGACCGAGACCGGCGCGGCACCTGACTTCGGCGCCACCGGCACCCCGGCCGTGACGGCCGCTTCAGCCGCCGCAAGAGTGGCCGCATCGATGTCCATTGCCTGGGCGATGGCATGGTAGAACTCCTCCTCGCCGTGCAGCAGGCGGTCCAGCAGCAGCAGGAACTCGCCGGACTCGGCACCCTGGATGACGCGGTGATCGTACGTGCTGGTGACGGTCATCAGCTTGGCACCGGCGACATCCCGGATTGCGCCGGTAGCGATGATTGAGCCCTGTCCCTTCATGAGACGCGGGACCGAGGCCACCGTCCCGATTGTGCCGGGGTTGGTGAGCGTGATGGTCCCGCCCATGTAGGCGTCGGGCATGAGCTTGCCGTCGCGCGCACCCTTCACCAGGCGGTCGTACTCCTCCTGGAATTCGCCGAAGCTCATGGCCTCGGCTTGCTTGAGGACGGGGACCATGAGCCGGCGTGATCCGTCCTTCCCAACGGTGTCCACGGCGAGTCCGAGATTCACGCTCCCGGGATCGACCCTGAAGTAGTCCTCGCCAGCTCGCGCGACGGCTCGCACCATGGACGGGACCTGCTTCGCCGCCTGCACCAGCGCCCACCCGATGAAGTGGGTGAACGAGAGCTTGAGGCCCTTGGGCTTGAGCTGGCGGTTGAACGCGGAGCGCACGGCCCAGAGCAGCGACACGTCCGCCTCGCGGAATGAGGTCGCCGTGGGGATCTCGAGCGACGCCTCCATGTTCTGGAGTAGGCGCAGCGCCGGTCCCTCGATGGGGTCGCCGGGTGTGGCCGCGGTCTCGGGTGGTGCGGGCTTGGCTGCCGGCGGTGTCGCTGCTGGGGGAGAATCTGCGGTCGGTGTAGGAGATGCCGCGGCCGCCTGTGACGCAGGCGGCACGGTTGCTGCCGCCGCCGGGGGCCGCGATTCCCCTGCCACCGGCTCCTCACCCGTGAACCCCTTGTCGAAGAGCTTGCGCCACTCCTCCGGGACCGACGACGGGTCTCGGAGGTAGTCCTCGTACAGGGCCTGGGCGAAGCCCGAATTGACGGTCTCGAAGATGTTCTCAAACACGGGGGCTGCCTGGAGGTGCGAGTGCCGTTCACCAGAAGGAAGGAAGGTAGAGGGGGCGAGGTTCCACGTCGAGGCGGGCGGCGCTCTGGATTCAGCTTGCGCCCGGCGCTGGCGGGGTGCGGGCCGCCGCCGTAGGCTGTGCGGTATGTTCACCGCCGTCCGACATTTCCTCGCCACCTGGACCCACGAGTCTGCCGAGACGGCCAGGGTGATGGCTGCGCTCACCGACGCCGCGCTAGGGCAGCGCGTAGCGGAGGGATACCGCAGCCTGGGGGAGCTCGCCTGGCACGTGGTGGTGTCGCAGCGGGAGATCCTGGGCAAGACCGGACTCCATTGGGATGCGCCCTCCAAGCGGGATCCTGCTCCGGAACGCGCCGCCGCCATTCACTCGGCCTACGTGGATGCCGCCAAGGCACTCGCCGCCGCGGTCGAGCAGCAATGGGACGACGGAGCGCTGCAGGTGCGGGCCGCGATCTACGATCGAGAGTGGCCCCGCGGGCTCACGCTTGCGGTCACGCTACATCACGAAATCCACCACCGCGGGCAGATGACCGTGCTGATGCGGCAGGCGGGGCTCAAGGTGCCGGGGGTGTACGGGCCCTCGGCGGA
>JBDGYO010000027.1:0-14587 GCA_039584015.1 Gemmatimonadota bacterium
ATCGCCCGCAAGCTGGGCGACCTCATGGGGAAGGGCCTCCCATGGACGGTGATCCTGGAGTTCTTCCTCCTCACGATCCCGTTCCTCATAGCGATCACGCTCTCCATGGCCGTGCTCGTGGCCGTGCTCTACACGATGAGCACGATGTCGGGCGACCGCGAGTTGACCGCCATGCGGGCGGGCGGCGTCTCCCTGGGGCAGCTGCTGCGGCCGCTCCTCGCCGCCGCCACCGTAGTGGCCTTCGTCTCGTTCCTGTTCGGCGATCAGATCCTGCCGCGCACCAACCACCGGTTACGCAGCCTGATGACCGACATCTACCGCACGAAGCCAACATTCTCTCTCAAAGAGCACGTGATCAATGAGGTGCAGCGCGGGCGGGTCATGCTGCGTACGGCCCAGATCGACCCGGCCACCTACCTGATGCGCGACGTCACCCTCTACAACCTGGAGGAGGCGGTACGCAACCGCACGATCTACGCCGACAGCGGGTACCTCGCGTTCGCCCCCAACCAGGAGGATCTACACCTCACGCTGTTCGATGGCTCGATCCACGAGTTCGAGCGGGACGACCCGCGCACCTTCCAGCAGACCGAGTTCACCCGTCAGCTGATCCTCGTGCGTGGGGTGGGCAGCGAGTTCATGCGCCGCGAGACGGATGATTACCGGGGCGACAGGGAGATGGGCGTGTGCCAACTGGAGGAGGTGGCACTCGAGGCGCGGCGTGACCGGCTGCGGCTGGAGCGGCAGGCGGAAGCCGCCGCGCTGAACGGCCTCCGCGTGCTGGTGCGGCTTCCGGAGATCCCCCCCGATACGGCGGTGCCGGCGCCACGCCGCAATCTCTACTGCCGCACCGTGGCGTGGGTCAAGACGTGGATCGGGCCGGCCCAGCTCGAGGCACAACAGGTAGAGGAGGACTCGATCATCCGACAACTCCGCGAGGAGGGATACGACCCAACCGCGGAGGCGGTGCGACGCTTCCGACCGCGCGATCGCTCCAACCAGGTGCGGCTGCTGCAAGAGCGCGCCAAGACCTCACTGACGCGCGAGTGGGTGTACCTCGTGGAGCTGCACAAGAAGGGCTCGATTGCGCTGGCCTGCATCGTGTTCGTCCTGGTGGGCGTACCGCTCGCCCTGCGCTTCCCGCGCGGCGGCATGGGCCTGGTGCTGGGAGCGGGGATGGCCGTCTTCGCGGTGTACTACGTGGGGCTCATCGCGGGCGAGTCCCTGGCGAACCGGCTGGTCATCCCGCCCTTCTGGGCGATGTACGCCTCGAACATCCTGGTGGGCGCGGTCGGGCTCTTCGGCCTGTGGCTGGTGCAGCGGCAGGGCACCACGCCCCCACCACCAATCCCGGTGCGGGTCTGGCGCCGGCTCCGGAAGCGCAGCGCCACGTGATCCCGCGCATCTTGGACCGCTACCTCGTCAAGGAGTGGGTGAAGATCTTCGTCCTCGCGGGGCTCGGCCTTCCGCTGTTCGTCATCATCATCGAGCTCGCCGAGAAGCTGGACGAGTATCTCATCAAGGACCTCGCGCCGACAGCGATCGCCCTGGGGTACTTCTTCAGCCTGCCCGACAGGATCTTCCTCATCCTCCCGGCCGCCGTGCTCTTCGCCACGGTGTTCAGCGTCGGGAACATGAACCGGCACTCCGAGCTCACCGCGGCCAAGGCGTCGGGCCGCGGCATGCACCGGGTGGTGCTGCCGGTGCTGTTCGCTGCCACCGTGGCCGCCGGATTCGGGCTGGTGATCGGCGAGCTGGCACCGCCCGCGACGCGGCGCCAGCTGGAGCTGTTGGGGGAGGAACAACGCCGCTCGCAGACCTCGCGCTACAACTTCGTGTACCGCGCCGAAGAGGGATGGGTCTACCAGGTCCGGCAACTCAACACCATGCGCTACCAGATGCGGGACGTGGTGCTCGAGCGGGAGGGAACCGGCACGGAGTATCCCACACTCGCCGTGCAGGCGCGTCGTGCCCAATGGGATACGACTGAAGGACGCTGGACGCTCTCCAACGGCCGCTTCCGCGTGATCAGCGGGGCACCCACCGAGATGGCCTTCGCCTTCGACTCGATGCGACTACACAGCCTGGTGGAGTACCCCGCCGACCTGTTGGTGGAACCCAAGAAGCCCCAGGAGATGCGCTACGCCGAGCTCAGGCGGTACGTGGACGCCCTGGAGCGCTCAGGCGGCGACGGTCGCCTGCTGCGGGTGGAGCTGGCATTGAAGATCGCCGTACCCATCACTTGCATCATCATCGCGTTCTTCTCGATCCCGTTCGTGGCCAGCGGCCCGCGCGCAGGCGGAGCCTGGGGCGTCGCGGTGGCGCTCGGGACCGCCGTGGTGTTTCTCGTCCTGGTGCAGCTCTCCCGCACCATCGGATCGGGCGGCCTCATCCCGCCGACCCTGGCGGCATGGGTGCCCAATATCGCCTTCGGCGTGACAGGGCTGTGGATGTTCCGGCGGGCACCGACGTAGTGAATTGCAGCCCGAGAAGACAAGGCGGGGGCTCATGCGAGCCCCCGCCTTGCATCCTACCTCTGACTCCGACTAGAAGTCGTACCGCAGGCCGAACTGCATGCGCCAGCGGGAGAGCGTGTTCGAGACGGTGAACTTCGTCAGCGGGTCCGGCCCCTGATACCGGTAGATGGGCCGGTCGTTGGCCGTGTCGTACCCCACGGTCCGCAGGATGTCGTCACTGAAGCCCACGATGGTCTTGTTGATGCCCCACCCGCTGTTCATCAGGTTCAGCACGTTGAACACGTCCCACACCAACGTGAAGTTGTGCGCCCCGCCGCCCAGCGCGAAGAGCGAGACCCGGAGGCTCGCGTCGAGCCGGTTGATCCACGGGTTGCGACAGGTGTTCTTGTCGGGGATCGAACCGCGCGCCGCCGAGAGACACTCCTCGCTCTCGATCAGCTCGTTGTAGTCTGTCAGATCGCCCGCGCTCTCCATGGTGATGTCGGACCCGCTCGAGTTCGGCACATACACGATGTCGTTGCGCCGCCCGCCGATGTTGGGCGCCTCGTAGCCATCGGCGTTGGCGTCACCGTCGATCGTCCAGGTGTACGGCAGACCCGACTGCCCCACGTAGGCCAGCGTGAACGAGGACGGCAGATTGGGGATGTTGATGTTGATCGTGCCCGCCAGCGTGACCTTGTGCGGCACCTCCCACGTCGAGACACCCAGCGTCCGATCGTTCGGGTTCCCACCCCGCGCCACCGGGCTGAACCCGAAGTTGGAGCTGGCGATGCTGGACGTGAGGCTCGCCAGGTCGCGCACCTTGGAGTAGGTGTACGCCGCGGTGAAACTGAAGCCCCGCCCAAAGCGCTTCTGCACCTGCCCGGTGATCTGATACGACCAGTCCTTGTTGCCGTTCGTGTGGCCGATCACCTGCGGCAGCTGGTCGCTGAGGCGGGCCGGCGTCGCATTGCCGGTCGCCGGATCCAGCGTGCCGAACATCAGGCGGCCTTCGCCGTTCGTGCCGACCGGCGTCGTGGGAATGTTCAACTCCTTCTGCAGGAGCGTGTTCACGCCCCGCGTGTACAGGAACTCCGCCGTCCCCAGGATGCCCCACGGCAGCCGCTGATCCCAGCCGATGGAGCCCTTCAGATACTGCGGGAACTTGAAGTCCTCCATGAACACGTTCACCTGCGCCGAGGGCACCGACACGCCGCCGGTGGTGAGGCAGGCGTTGGGTGCGGTCTGGAACACCGACTCGTCGAACATCTGCGCTTCGGCGCCGGAGCAAAACACGTCCAGCGTCTCGCGCCCCGTATTCGTGTAGGCGTTGCTCAGCCACACGTAGGGAATGCGCCCGGTGAACAGACCGATGCCGCCCCGCAAGATCGTCGAGCGGTTGCCTCGCACGTCCCAGTTGACGCCCAGGCGCGGCGACCAGTGCAGGTTGCCCGACGGCACCACGTCCGTGCGGACGGGGGATCCGCCAAGCGCGACGAGCGTATCGCTCATTGTGGAATCCACTAGGCCGTTGTAGTTCGGCGAGTCGAGCGTGAACGGCACGTCGACCCGCACTCCGAGCGTGAGCAGCAGGTTCCGCGTGATGTTCCACTGATCCTGCGCGTAGAGTCCGAGCGAGAGGATGCCCCAATCGGCGACCGGAGCGTCGTTCACCAGGCTGCCCGGAACGCCCGCCCTGGCGTCCGAGTAGGGGATCTGCGTGAAGTAGTCGCGTACCGTCCCCGCCTCGAGCTCCGCCATGCTGTTGAAGCGCCAGCGGCCGTCCGCGCTATGGAAGAAGAGATTGCGGAACGTGATCCACTCGTTGTGTGTCCCGAGTGTGATCGTGTGGGCACCCTTCGCCAACGTGAACGCATCGGACAGCTCGAAGATGTCCTGGTCGAGCTCGTTGCGATGGGAGAACCGCTCCCCTCCAATGATGAAGTTGTTGAAGACGTTGCTCTGCGTCGGGTTGATGAAGCTGCGGTTGTTCACCTCAATCTGCGGTTTGATCAAGACGTCAGCGCTCCGGTCGAACGAGTTCTGTGGAGCCCGACGGTCCCGGATGCGCTGCCAGCCGATGCGCAGCTCGTTGTAGTACTTGCCGCCGCCCAGCGTCGAGTTGAGCTGGAGCGCGAAGGAGTTGCTGTTGTTGTCGATGGTCCGGTTGAACGAGCTGTAGCCGTAGAAGCCGGCGCTGCCGCGTGACAGCCCGTCGTCGGCCGCCTTGACGTGGTTCCACCGGGCCGAGAGCTGGTGATCGTAGTTGATCTGCCAGTCGAGCCGCGCGAACACGTTGCGATTCGGCGTGTTGAGCGTCACCTCGTTGGGCGTCCCCGGTGACGTGTTGTACACACTCTCGAAGATGTCCACCACCCGCTGGGCCGAGTCGGGCGCGATCCCCGTGAGCGTGGGGCTCTCACGCCCCACCGCGATGCCGCTGTTGGGGATGTCGCGCGTCTGCCACTCGCCCGCGACGAAGAACATCAGCTTGTCTCGGATGATCGGACCGCTCAGCCGGAAGCCGCGCTGGTGCTGGCGGTACTGCCCAAACGCCGACTGCGACAGGGTGTCCGTGCCGATCGTGACGGTAAGGGAGTCCCGCACGAACCGGTCCTCCTGGTAGTACCAGAACAGCGATCCGTGCCAGGTGTTGGTGCCGTGCTGCGTCACCGCGTTCACCAGGCCCCCGCTGAAGCCGCTCTGCCGCACGTCGTACGGTGCGATGAGCACCTGGTACTCCTTCACCGCCTCGAGCGTGATCGACTTGGCGTCCACCTGGCCGCCCGGCTGACCGGTGTCACCCAGTCCAAACAGGTCGTTGTTGGACGTCCCGTCGATCTGGATGTTGTTCATCTTGCGGTGTCCGCCACCGTACGACAGCCCGGATGCATAGGCCACCTGCGGTGCGGTCACGACGAAGTCGGTGAAGTTGCGGTTCAGGGTGGGGAGCCGGCGGATCGCCGTGTCGGACACGTAACTGGCCGTTCCCGTCCTGGAAGCCGCCAACAGTGGATCTTGCTCTTCGGCCGTCACCGTAATGGCCTCCAGCACGACCACGGCACGGGTCATCGCAATGTTCAGCTCGAGTGACTGGCCCAGGGCCAGCGAGAACCCCTGACGGCGGGACGCCTGGTAACCCAGCGCCCGCACCTCGAGCACGTAGGGGCCGCCAACTGCCACGTTCTCGATGTTGTACCGGCCGTCGCCGCGTGACACACCGGCGTACCGCTTGCCCGTGGACGTGTTGGTGAGTGTCAGGGTGACGTCCCCGAGGGGGGCCCCTGCCTCATCCAGAATGGTGCCACGAACTGCGGCGGTGGTCACACCCTGTGCTGCCAACGGCCCGGCCACTGCGGCGGTCAGGAGCGCGAGAGCTCCCGCCGCGACGCACGCACGAACCAGCAAGCGCATGGAGTGCCTCTCCTTCGAATTGTGCCGCAAAGAAGTGCGAAGAACTGCGGGTTGTTGGTAAGGGCGATCAGAAGTTGCGCAGGGTACACAACGTCGTCAAGTAACGATCATTACCCTTAGCCGCGGCTTGGGGGACTCCCCGAGGGCGTCGCGGCGACGCCGTGTGATCGGCCCGGCGAGCCCGTGTTGGCAGCCCGGCAGTCGGCCGCTAGCTTGGGGCAATTCGTCGCCAACCCTGGACCGGAAACGCGCATGGAATCCTACGGCTGGCTCTCCATCCTCCCGCCGGTGGTCGCGATCGGGCTCGCGATCAAGACCAAGCAGGTCTACCTCTCCCTCGCCCTGTTCGTGTGGCTGGGGTGGACGATCATGAGCGGCTGGGATCCGATAGCCGGCCTCATCGGGTCGGTCAACGTCTACGTTGACGCCGTGACCGACCTCGACAACGCGCGAGTCCTCATGTTCAGCGTGCTCATCGGGTCGATGATCACGCTCACCCAGGCCTCCGGCGGCATGGAGGGCTTCGTGCAGCGCGTGGAACGGTGGGGGGTCGCCCGCTCGCGGCGCTCAGTGGGCCTGCTCACCGTGGGCGTGAGCATGGCGGTGTTCCTCGAGTCCAACTTCGGCCTCCTCGTGTCCGGTTCGGTAGCGCGCCCCCTGTTCGACAAGTGCCGCATCTCCCGGGAGAAGCTCAGCTACATCATCGACGCGACCTGCTCGCCCAAGTGCATCCTCATCGGCAGCCTGCTGCCGTTGAACGCGTGGGGCGCGTACGTGGTCGCGCTGCTCGCGGCGCAGGACGTCGAGCGACCGGCGGCGCTGCTGATCGCCTCGGTGCCCCTGAACTTCTACAGCCTGCTCGCCATCCTGCTGGCCGTCGGGGTGGTCCTGTCCGGGTGGAACCTGGGCTCCATGCGCGAGGCCGAGCGTCGCGTGGCCGAGGAGGGCAAACTCCTGCGCGACGGGGCCAAGCCGCTCATCTCCGAAGAGGTTTCCCAGGAGCGGGCCAAGGAAGGCGTGCCGAAGCGGGCGGTCAACATGGTGCTGCCTATCGCGGCCATGGTGCTCATGGTGCCGGTCGTGCTGTGGCTCACCGGAGACGGCGACCTCTCCAGCGGCAGCGGCTCCCAGGCGGTGCTCTGGGGTGTGATCGTCGGCGTGCTGGTTGCGGTGGTCACCTACCGGCTCCAGGGCATTCTGACGATCCAGGAGTCGACGGAGGAGATCATCAAGGGAATCCAGGGACTCGTGCCGCTGGTCATCGTCCTCTCGCTGGCATTCGCCATCGGCGCGACCACCCGCTCGCTGGGCACCGGCGTGTTCGTCGCCCAGGCGGCCCAAGCCACGCTCGCGACGGGACTCATTCCCGCCATCGTGTTCCTACTCGCCTGCTTCATCGCATTCTCGACGGGCACCTCGTGGGGCACCTTCGCCATCATGATCCCCATCGTGATCCCCATGGTGGAGCTCCTCGGCCTCAACGCCCCGCTCGCGATCGCGGCGGCGCTCGGGGGAGGGATCTTCGGCGATCACTGCTCGCCCATTTCGGACACCACCATCGTGGCCTCGATGGCGTCGGCCACCGACCACATCGACCACGTACGCACACAGCTGCCGTACGCGCTGCTGGCGGCAGGTGCGGCGACGGTCCTGTTCCTGGTCTTCGGGTTCGTGCTGTGAGCTGACGGGCGAGAAGAGGGAGCCCGCGCCGGAGACCCGACTCCACTACTCCCTTTCCGGCGGTGCCCACTCTTGTCGGCGCCGGCACAGCTCTGCAGTTTCAGCCCCTATGAAGACACTCCGCACACTCGCATACGTCACGGCGGCGTTCGCCTTCGCGATCATCGTGCTCGGCTTCGTGGTGCGCATTACCGAGTCGGGCATGGGGTGTGGCGACGACTGGCCGCTCTGCAACGGCAGGATTATCCCCGCGTTCGACAATGTCCAGACGGTGATCGAGTTCGCGCACCGGCTGGCCGTGCTGGGTCTCACGGCCCTCATGGTGGTGACGGCGGTCTACGCCTACAAGCTGCGTGGGTCTCCGGGCGGCTCGGGCTCCGGCGGGACCCTCCGCCCGGCGATGCTGGCGGTGATCCTGCTAGTGGTGCAATCCCTGCTGGGAGCCGTTACGGTGAAGCTGGAGCTCCCACCGCACAGCGTGATCCTCCACCTCGGCGCGGGGCTCGGCCTGTTGGCCGCACTGGTCGTGCTGGGCTTGCGGGCCGGCGTCCACGCGGGCAGCACGGCTTCGCCTCCCGGAATCGCGACCGGACGTGGGGGCATCATCGGCGCGACGGTGCTCGCCGCGGCCGTCATCCTGCTGGGCGGAATGGTGGCCACTACCGGGGCGGCACCAGCCTGCCAGGGCTTCCCCCTGTGCAATGGACAGCTCTGGCCCACCGCGAGCGCGAGCGGTCTGCCGCACATCCACTGGACGCACCGCCTGCTCGCCTATGCGCTCTTCTTCCATCTGATCGGCATGGGGCTGGGGCTGAGGCGCAAGCAGGTGGCGGCGCGCGTTCAGGAAGCGGCCTGGATCGTGGCAGGCCTCGGCGTGGCACAGGTCGTCGTGGGCGCGATCATGGTGCTTTCCCTGCTCATGCCCGTGTGGCGGGCGCTACACGCGACTCTCGGTACGGCGATCTGGGTCGGTCTGGTCTACCTGTTGTGGCTCGCGCCCAAGGCACCGGCCGTGGCGGAGAGCCTCGACACCTGACGCAGCGGGGCCGGGCAACCACGCCCGGCCCCTGTACCATCCGCACTCGGTTCGCGGCGACGGCTAGACGATCAGGTCGGTCTGCGGCACGGCCGGGGTCACCTCGGGTCCGTCCGGTCCCAGCACCACGTTGATTTCGCTGCGCACACCGAACCGTCCCGGCAGGTAGATCCCCGGCTCTACCGAGAAGGCCACTCCCTCCAAGAGCTCCCGCACGTCGTGCGTCTCGAAGTCGTCCAGGTGCGGGCCCGAGCCGTGCAGATCGAGGTCGATCGAGTGCCCGGTTCGGTGGGTGAAGGCTTCGCCATAGCCTGCCGCTTTGATCACTTCGCGCGACACGTTGTCGAGCACCGCCCCGCTCAGCTTCTCCCCACTGCGGAGTCCCGTGCGGAGCCGCTCCACCACGGCGTCGCGGGCGCCGCGCACCGACTCCCACACGGTCACGACCTCGTCGGGCGGCGTACCGGTAAACGCCATCCACGTCTGGTCGGCCCATACCGTCTTGGGCGAGGGGCGCGCCCATAGGTCCAATAGCACCACCTCGTCGGCTGCCAGTGTGCGGTCCGTAGACTCCTGGGGCGAGTAGTGCGGGTCTGCTGCGTGCGGGCCGAAGGCCACGATGGGCGGGTCTTCGGTTTGGAGCCCCGCCCCCGCGAGTTGCTCCAGCACGCTGCGCTGCACCGCCACCTCGCTGGCCGTCCCCACCTGCTGAATCGCCAGCTTGAGGGTGCCGCGGGCGATCTCGGCGATCGCCTCCGCCGCTCGGCGGTGGTCCTCCAGCTCGGCCGTCGACCAGCGCGAGGCAAACTCGGTGACAAGCGGTGCGGACGGAAGCACCGTGGCGCCCAGGCGCCCGAGCAACTCGACCACCCCGGCCGGTACCATGTCGAGATACGGCACCGCGTTCTCGGGCGAGATCTCCATGGCAACGCGCCGGCCTCGCACGAGCGATGTCAGGCGCTGGTGCAGTTCCTGCCAGGTCGTATACGTGCTGTACTCACCGGGGAAATCGCCCACCGCCGGCCGGTCGATGTTACTCACCACCAGCTGCGGCGGTCCCACGGCGGGGAGCCAGATGAAGAGACGGCGGGTGAGCATGCCCGTCTCCCCCAGCATCCTCCGCGCAATCGGATTGCCGTCGTGGAAGTCGTACACCAACCACCCGTCGAGGCCGCGTTGCTTCAGCGTCGCGCCGAGGGCATCGAAATCGAAGGCCTGAAGTGTGCTCATCTGAGGTTCCTCACCGCGCGCTCGCCGTGTGCCAACGACAGCTTGACGCGCTCTTGGCTCGGCAGGTGTCGTGCAACACCGCCCCATCGAAGTCGGTGAATGTCCGCAGGATGGCCGCCATGGCGGATCCGTAGAGCCCGCAGGCGCTCCCGTCGGTCGTAGCGGCGACGGAGGGCGCATCGCTTGCCACGGCGACGAGCTGCCCCTCCGACTGCTCCAACTCCACATCCAGCACCTCCCACACCACCCGCCGCGCCAGCCGCATCCCGAGGCGGCGGCGTGCGAACCCGGGTAGCACCCGTCTCAACCCGCGAGACAGTGGTGAGACCCGCGCCGTACCGTGCCGTGCCGCCCTCCGGCCCGCGTCGGCGAACACCATTCCGGCATCCGTGCGCCGCCCCGCCAGCCGCAGCAAGGCTGTCGCCTCGGCCCGATCGACCCGCAGGTTCCTGCGGGCCATGCGCCGAAAGCGGTCGATCTGCATGGCCACCGTGCGACTCGTGCCGAGCCGCTTCGTGGCAACCTCGCGACGGAACTCGTCCGATTCGTCGGGCGGGGGCGAGTCCAGGTGCTGCATCGCCTCGAGCACCGACAGCGGAACGATCGCGTGAACCGGACGGCCAGGTTGGGTGTTCATGGAAGGAGTGAGATAACCGGTGGATTCGGCGCGCAAGTTAGCGCAAGGTCTGGCGCGATACCAGAGCCGTTGCGCCGATCGGGTCGCAAGGCGAATGTATGCTGCATCGTGGCTACCGAAGCTGACCGGCGCCGCTTCGAGGAGGAGGCGCTTCCCCACCTCGACACCGTCTACCGGGTGGCTCTTCGCCTGTCGGGAAACGAGACCCAGGCGGAGGATCTCACCCAGGAGACGATGCTCAAGGCCTTCCGGTCATGGCACCAGTACCGCCCCGGCACGAACGTCCGGGCGTGGCTGCTGACCATCCTGCGCCACACGTTCATCAATGAATACCGCAAGGCCAAGCGGGCGGCGACCGAGGTGGACGTCACACATCTCGAACCGTTCACGGTGTTCCATCACGTGCAGGACGCTGATCCCGAAGGGACCTTCTTCGATCAGCTGGTAGACGAGGACATCCTGGAGGCGATCGATCGCCTACCCGACGACTTCCGGGAGACCCTAGTGCTGAGCGACGTGGAGGGGCTTCCCTACGCGGAGATCGCCAAGATCACTGAGGTGCCGGTTGGAACGGTGAAGTCGCGTCTGTTCCGGGCGCGCCAGGCGCTCCAGAAGGAGCTCCACGATTATGCCGTGGAGATGGGGTATATCAAAGGGCGGAAGGAAGAGGACGCATGACGGACCAACAGCCTCAGGACATCGACTGCGGCGAGGCCCTCGATCGCCTGTACGAGTACATCGACAAGGAGCTCACCCCGGTGCGCTCCGAGGAGGTGCGCATTCACCTCGAGAACTGCGCCCCGTGCCTCGCTATCACCAAGTTCGAGGACTCCTACGTGCGGTTCCTCGAAGCCCGTACGCGCGTCCAGGGAGCCCCCGATGCGCTGAAGAAGCGGATCCTCCAGCAGCTGCTGTTCGAGACTGGAGAGCACCAGGCTCCATGACACCGGCGGCCGCGGTCGCGCTGGCCGCCGGGCTGGCCCTGGCGGGACGCGCGATCGGCTGGCTCACCCTGAGTGGAACCGTCGCCGCTGCCCTCGTGGGCGCGGCGATTTTCGCAGGTGGCGGGCTCCCGGGCGCTGCCCTGCTGGCCCTGTTCTTCGTCTCCGGCAGCGCCCTCACCTATTGGCTCGGCGCGTCTCGCGCCGAGCTGCCCATGACCCAGCGGCACGGCCGCACCGGGCACCAGGTGCTGGCCAACGGCGCATGGGCCGCGGCCGGCGCCCTGCTCCTGACCACGGGCGATGCCGGCTGGGCGGTCCTGGTGGGGGCTTTGGCCACCGCCCAGGCCGATACGTGGGCCACCGAGATCGGCGCGCGCGCGACCCGCCCGACCCGGCTGATCACATCGGGGCGACCCGTCACACCCGGCACGTCGGGAGGCGTGACGGCACTGGGCACTGCCGGCGGGCTGCTGGGCGCCACGGTCATGAGCGGCCTGGCGCTGCTGCTTGGGATCCCGACAGCCGTCTCCCTGGCGGCGGTTGCCGGGGGCACCCTCGGCATGCTCGCCGACTCGGTCCTCGGCGCAACCCTCCAGGGGGTGTACTACTGCGACCGCTGCGCCGTGCAAACCGAATGGGCCGTGCACCGCTGTGGTGAGCGGGCACGACCCGTGCGTGGATTCCGGTGGTTGGGGAACGACGGCGTGAATTTCGTGGCCACCGGGCTGGGCTCCGCGGTGGCCTTCGCGCTCTACTGATCCCTGAACTTGGCCAACCGAACCACGAGTGAGATGGCGTAGGCCAGCACGACGACCGCCGCGACGACGTACGCGGCCACCATGTAGCCCCCGTTATCAGGCATTTGCATCGACCGTCTCCTCCTCCCGAATGTCGCGCAGCACCGTCAGCGCATGGCGCATTAGCAAGAAGCCGATAAACAGCGCCGTGAACACTGCGATCGAGATCAGCAGCGTGGTGAGCATGGCGCCGGGGAGCGACGGTCGCTCCGGTTTCAGGAGCACCGGCTCAGGATGCAGCGTGCGGAACCAGTAGACCGTGACGTGAATGAAGGGCACCAGCGCGAGGGCCATCACCCCCAGCACCGCCGAGAACCTGGCCCGAATCTCGAAATCGTTGAACGCACCCCGCAGCACGAGGTAGCCTACGAAGAGCAGGAAAATGAACAGCGTGGACGTGAGCCGGGCATCCCAGGTCCACCACGTGCCCCACACCGGCTTTCCCCACAGCGGGCCCGTCGTGAGCATCACGACGGAGAACGCCACGCCCACCTCAGCCGACGAACTGGCGACGAGGTCGAACTTGCGGTCCCTCGTGATCAGGTACAGCAGGCTGAGCAGTCCCGTCACCGCGAACGCCAGCAGCCCGGCCCAGGCGGCCGGGGCATGAACATAGAAGATCTTCTGCGCGAGCCCCTGCAGTCGCTCGACCGGTGTGTAGACGAGGGCGCGTACGTACACCACCGTCAGCCCCAGGAGCGCCAGTCCGGTGATCACGGTACCACGACGCGCGGACCGGATCGCTCGTTCACGGCGTGTCATTCTTCCAGGATCGCCTCGAAGAGAAGGAGTGAGAGAGTGAAGAAGATAATGACAAAGGCCGTCAGCATGCTGAGCCAGCCCGTCAACTCGTCGAACGGACGGAGTGCCACGATGCGCCGCGTGAGCTGCACCGCCGCGACGATCGGCGGGAACAGGAACGGTAGCAGCAGCACCGGGAGCATCACCTCCGAGAACCGCGTGCGCACCACGATGGCGCTGAACAGGGTCCCCACGGCCACGAAGCCCGTCGTGGCCAGGAAGATCACCAGTAACAGGAGGCCCAGCTGGCGCCAGATGGGGACGTCGTAGAAGAGAATGAACAAGGGGAGCGACACCAGCTCCACGATGCCCACGAACGCCAGGTTGCCCAGCACCTTCCCGAGGAAGATCGCCGTCGGCGTGGCCGGGCTGAGCCGCAGGCCGTCCACGGCCCGGTTCTCCCGCTCCAACAGGAAGGCTCGGTTCAACCCGAGCATGCCCGCGAACGTGAACGTCACCCAGAGCGCCCCGGGGGCGAGATCCAGATCGCTCACCGCCGTGGCGTCTCGCGCAAAGTAGAGGATCGTGAGGACGAGGATCGCGAACACCAGGGACGAGAAGAACGCAGTCTTCGTGCGCTGCTCAACCAGCAGGTCCTTGCCCGCCACCGCCAGGCACGTGCGCAGCGTGTCGTAGCTACTCACCGGCAGCCAACTCCCGGTAGCGTGTGACGACCTGCTCGGCATCGCCGCTCGGCTCCAGCGCGGCCATCCGCCCGGACACCATGTAGCCGACCCGATCCGCGGAGCCCACCAGCTCGACCAGTTGGTGGCTGGCGATCATCATCCCCGCCCTGCTCGCCTTCAGCTCCGCCAGCACCTCGATCACAGTGCGCGACGCGGCGTCGTCGAGGCCCGTGAGCGGTTCGTCGAGCAGGAGCACGCGGGGCTCCGGGAGCAGCGCGCAGGCGATCGCGAGTCGCTGCAGCATGCCCCGGCTGAACGTGCCGATACGCTCGTCGCCCACGTGCAGCAAGCCCATCCGATCCAGCAGGGAGTCGATCCGGGTGCGATCGGTCGAGCCGTGCAGTCGGCCGAAGAAGCGGAGGTTCTCCCGCGCCGTCAGCGCGTCGTACATCATCGTGTGGTGGGCCACCATCCCGATGGCGCCATGCCGCTCGACCCGACCCTTGGAAGCCTTGAGCAGTCCCGACACGACGCGCAGCAGGGTCGTCTTCCCGGCCCCGTTTCCGCCCACAAGGAGAACCGCCTCACCGGGGGCCACCTCGAGAGACACGTCCCGGACCACCCAGCGGTAGCCGAACCGGCGGAAGACGCCGTGGAGGGAGAGCGTGGGATCAGCCTGCGGCATCGATCCGCTCCGCGAGATCATCGAGCGTGTACGGCTTGATGAGATACCCGCTGTGTCCCATGCCCAGGACTTCGACCAGCGGCTCGATGCTGGTGTACGCGGTAGTGATCACCACCGGAGTGTCGGGGTGATCGGCGCGGATCAGGCGCAGTAGGTCTATGCCGTCAGTGTCGGGGAGCCGCATGTCCAGCACAATGACATCCGGCTCGAAGCTCGCGAGTTGCGGGAGCGCTTCCGCCCCGGTCCCCGCGAATGCCATCTCGTAACGCGCTCCGTAGGCG
>JBDGYO010000297.1:0-3754 GCA_039584015.1 Gemmatimonadota bacterium
CCTAGTTCACCTGGGTGGTATCGGACGGCCCGTCGGGCGTGCCGATGTCCAGCACCACCTTCCAGCTGCGGTCGTCCTGTCGCTTCCAGATGGTCGTGTAGGTGCCGCGGGAGCTGACCACCCGGCCATCGTCCAGGCGGCGCTGCGACAGGTAGCGCCCGCGTGTGTAGCCCAGGTCGCTGGCGGCCGAGACGTCGGCGTCCACCGGGTCCCAGGTGAGTGAGAAGTTCGTGTCAGCGAAGACGGGCGTCATCAGCGCACGAATCGAGTCGGCACCGGTGACGATACCGCCCGCGATCACCATCGTGCCGTCCTCGGCGAAGTGCTCGACCCAGCCGTCCGCGCCACGCTCGCTCGTGGCATCGTTGAAGGCGCGGTCCGCGGCCGCCACTTCCTCACGATCGCGCTCCCACCGCGCCCCCACGTTGCACGCCACGGCCAGCGCGGCGGCCCCTGCGACGATCCAGTATCTCATGGCTGCTCTCCTCCCCGGCTGGCGCCGGCAGTGGCAATACCCCTAGAATTCGTCCTCAATCGACGCTCGGCCCAAACCCTCACCCCACACCTATCATGTACCGATCCGTCCTTACCCTCGCAATCGCAACGCTCCTGACCCCCTCGTGGGTTGCGGCCCAGTACCGGGAAATCGACGCGGCCGTGGAGCGCATGCTGCCGGAGATCACGGAGATCCGGCACCACCTGCACCAGAACCCCGAGCTCGGCAACCGCGAGCTGGAGACCGCCAGGCTGGTGGCCGACTACCTGCGCGAGGTCGGCTTCGATCGGGTGCAGACGGACGTCGCGCACACCGGGGTCGTGGCGATCCTCGAGGGCGGGAGGCCCGGGCCGGTGGTGGCACTGCGGGCCGACATGGATGCGCTGCCGGTCACCGAGGACACGCCGTACCCCTGGAAGTCGACCGTGCGCGCGACGTACCTGGGCCAGGATGTGGGCGTGTCCCACGCCTGCGGGCACGATATTCACACGTCGGTGCAGCTGGGCGTGGCCAAGGTGCTGATGGGCATGCGCGACGAGCTGCCGGGCACGGTGAAGTTCATCTTCCAGCCCGCCGAGGAAGGACCGCCTCCGGGGGAGGCAGGCGGCGCCGTGTTGATGGTGGAGGAGGGCGTGCTCCACGACCCCGACCCCGCGGCCATCTTCGGCCTGCACACGCTGTGGAACATGCCGGTGGGCACGGTGGGGTACACCCCGGGGCCGGCGCTAGCTGCCGCCGATCACTTCACGATCGTCATCCGGGGAACGGGCGCGCACGGGGCGTCGCCGCACCTGAGCGCCGACCCGATCGTCATGGCGGGGCAGGCGGTGACCATGCTGCAGACCATCCGGTCGCGCAACATGAATCCCATCGAGCCCGGCGTGGTAACGGTAGGCCTCATGCGCGGCGGTACGCGGTGGAACATCATCCCCGAGGAGGTCGAGCTACAGGGCACGGTGCGCACCTACAGCAAGGAGACGCAGGACATGGTGGAGCGGCGCATGCACGAGATCCTGGCCGGCATCACCGCCGCGGGCGGCGGCAGCTACGAGCTCGAGTACGACAAGGGCATCCCCGTCACCGTCAACGACGTGGATCTCTCTGCGCAGATGGCGCCCACCCTGGCGAAGGTCGTAGGAGCGGACCACGTGGAGGTGCTCGAGCCCGCGACCGTCGCCGAGGACTTCTCCTACTTCGCCAACGAGATCCCCGGCTTCTACTACCGGCTGGGCACCCTCAAGTCCGGCACGACCTCGGGCAATCACCATACACCCACCTTCCAGGCGGACGACAGCGCAATTCCCGTGGGAATCCGCGCAATGGCGTATCTGGTGTGGGATTATCTGGAGCAAGGACAGTAGGGCTGTGAGACAAGGGCCCCGGAGTCCGGGGCCCTTGTGTATCTCACGCCGCGCCATCCGCCACCAGCGCGGGGGCCGACTCGCGCAGCACCGGTACCACCCGATCCAGCATCCCCGCCACGATCCGCTCCGCATTCGCCAGGATCGTCAGACTCGTATTGACCGCGAGCGATGACGGAATCGCCGCGCCGTCCGCAATGAACAGGCCCGGATAGCCCCACACCTCACCCGCCGCGTTGCACACACCGTCTTGGGGCGAGTCGGACATGCGGCAGGAGCCGACCTGGTGCGCGGTCGAGATGTGGAGGTCCCGGTACGGCATCCCCTCGTGGTTGATGAACTGGACATCGAGCGGCGTGCAGCGGTTGCGGCGCATGATCGAAAGCAGCAGTTCCTTCGTCCGCGCGTAGTACGCGCGCAAGCCGTCGGTGACGTCGAGCTCCACCCGAAACCGGTCCGCACCCTCCTTGTGGATAGACCCCACCGGCGGCGTCATGCCAAAGGCGACCAGGGCCATGGCCCGATGACGAAACCGCTGCATCAGCTCCACGTGGGCCTCGCCCCAATAGGGATCCTCGCCATCCAGACGCAGCCGCGCGGCCGCCACGGCGCCGATCGGCAGCACCTTGCCCGCCGCGAGCGTGATGCCTCGACTCTCCAAGAACTCGTAGCTGATCATTCCCGGGTGGGTGAGTCCGGTGTACATGTCGCCGTCCGGAAAGTGCTCACCGAGCACGCACGCCGTCTTCACGCCACCGTTGAACGCGATGTTGCGCCCGACATGGTGACTCAAGTCCCGCAGGTTGCCCTGTGACCGGAGCAGCAGCTTCGCCGTGCCCACGGTCCCGCCGCCGAGGATCACCATCCGTGCCCGGTACCGTACCCGCTCCGGGGATCCGTCGGTGCGGCGGCCGAGGACTTCATACTGATAGGGCAGTCGCCCGGATCCGCTGCGGTCGATCGGCGTCGGGCGCACCCTGATCTCGAGCGCCTCGGTATCGGTGTGGAAGTCTGCGCCGGCGGCCTGCGCCTGCGGGATGTAGTTGAGCAGTAACGACTGCTTGGCACCGTAGATGCATCCCGTGACGCAGCGACCACTGCCGACACATCCCTTCACGGCGTAGGGCGCGCGCTCGCAGCTATACCCCAGGTTCTTGAGCATCTGCGCGAAGACCAGCCCGCTCTTGGGAATCTGCTCGGGCTCGAGCTGCCGTACCTGCAGCATGCGCTCGCCGATGTCGAAGTAGGGATCCAGCTCCCTCCGGTCTACTTCAGCGGGCCAGAGCCGGCGGCCGCTGCCATCCGTCTGCTGGAATGCCAGCGTGGGTGCCCTGAGCGACACCATCTCGTAGAAGCCCGAACCGCCGCCGAGCCCCTCGGCGTAGGTCATGTTGAACTCGTCGCAACCGACGCTCTTGAGGTACTTCAGCAGGTACTTGGGGTCCTGAGTCTGCTTGAAGTCCCTGTAGGGATCGATGTGCGGGCCCTTCTCGAGCACCACCACCCGCAGCCCGGCCTCGGCCAAGCGCAGCGCCGCGGGCGCGGCCCCGAAGCCAGAGCCGATCACGATGACGTCCGTCTCGTACTGTCCCATGGCTCCATTCCTCACGCGGGGTTGCCGTCAGTAGTGAGCGCCCTCGGGAGGAAGCGCTCCGGGTCGGGATAGCTGAGCTCCGCCAGCGGACGCATGCGGAAGCGACCTTCGAATCCGATCAGGGGGCACCCCCCGTCCTCGTCGAACACCCCCGCATAGCTGGCGAGCTGCGCCAGGAAGACCGCTCCCACGTAGAGCCGCTGCGTGACACCACCGTCCTGCAGTGCATCTTCGATCACGCGACAGCGATCCTTCGCAGGGAGGGCCTCGAAGCGCGGCCAGCCGTACAGCCGCTCTGCCCGC
>JBDGYO010000298.1:0-6263 GCA_039584015.1 Gemmatimonadota bacterium
CCCACGACGGTGGCCCAAGCGCTGAGCAGCAGGGCCAACCACAGCGTGAGCTGTCCGAGAATCGTCATGTGATCAGGCGGAAGGTTCCGACTCGTACCGCGAGCCGCACTTGGCCAGCAGGGTGGTAGCGTGGAACGTCCCGTCGGGCGCCAGTCGACCCTCGACCACCACATCCACGTCGTCGGTGAACGTGTCGGGAGCGATTCCTCGGTAGACCACGGGGTAGGTCTGTTCGCCGTCCGTCACTTCGAAGCTGATCGTCTGCGTCCCGACGTCACGCTCGATGGTGCCGTGCACCACCCGCGCGCCCATCTTGACGCCGATGTCGTGGAAGGAAGGATCGGTTTGGACCTTCTCGGCCAGTTCCGACGGGGTCAGGAAGTACACCCCCGTCTCCTTGATGCCCGAGGTCATGAGGAAGCCCACGGTCGTGAGGACCAGCGCGGCTCCGATGATGAACTTGGTACGTGGCTTCATGGCTCGAAATATATCCTAGACTTACACTCAGGAAAAGTTCTCCGGAACCCCCTAAAGAACCCTTAACCTCGCGTTTTATCGGGATTTGCGGCCCTCGCCCAGTAGAGGGTCGCGTCCACGGCGCGGCGCCAGGCCGCATGGCCGTCAGCCGGTGCGTGCCCGGGCTCGAACCACCGGTAGCTGCGGCCTTCCATGAAGGCCTCCGGACTGTCCCACACGCCGGTGGCGAGGCCCGCCAGTCCGGCAGCCCCCAGGGCGGTGGTTTCCACCACGTCGGGTCGGGCCACGCGAACCCCGAGGGCGTCGGCCTGGAACTGTATCAGCCAGTCGTTGGCGGCCGCGCCGCCATCGGCCTTGAGCACTGCCAGGGAAACACCGGACGTGGCCGCCATGTTCTCGGCCACGTCACAGGTGGAGTAGGCCATGGCCTCGAGCGCCGCCCGCACCAGGTGCGCTCGCGTCGTGCCTCGCGTGAGCCCGACAATGGTCCCCCGGGCCTCCGCCTCCCAGTGGGGCGCCCCCAGCCCCACGAACGCAGGCACGAACGACACCCCCGCCGTATCGGGCACCTCCCGCGCCATGGCCTCCGTCTCGGCGGCATGCTCGATGATCTCCAAGCCATCCCGCAGCCACTGCACCGCGGCGCCGGCGACGAAGATCGAGCCCTCGAGCGCGTAGCTGGGCCCGCCGGTCGCGTCGCACGAGACCGTGGTCAGCACCCCACCCCGTCGAGGGTCTGCCGGGAGATCCGCGCCCACACTCATGAGCAAGAACGCCCCCGTGCCGTACGTGCACTTGGCCTGCCCCGGCTCCCAGCATCCCTGACCGAACAGCGCCGCCTGCTGGTCGCCCGCGATGCCGGCGATCGGGATCTCGACGCCCAAGTGCTCCGCCTCCGCCGTGCCGACGATCTCGCTCGAGCGCCGGATATCCGGAAGGCTGACGCGGGGCACCCCGAAGAGCTCGAGCAGCTCCTCGTCCCAGTCCTGCTGCGCCAGGTTGTAGAGCAACGTGCGGGACGCGTTGGTGTGGTCGGTCACGAAGGCGCGCCCACCCGTGAGCCGGTAGACCAGCCACGCATCGATGGTCCCGAACACCGCGTCGCCCGATTCGGCGCGGTCCCGGAGTTCGGGCACCTCAGCGAGCAACCACTCGATCTTGGTAGCGGAGAAATACGGATCCCACACGAGACCGGTGCGCCGGGCGACCCACTCGTCCCCCAACTCTGCACGCAACGCTCGGCAGCGTGCCGCGGTGCGCCGGTCCTGCCACACCAGCGCGCGATGCAACGGGGCTCCAGTGCGTCGATCCCACGCCACTACTGTCTCGCGCTGGTTGGTGATCCCGATGCCGGCCGGCTCGACACCGGCCTGCTCCGCCGCATCCCTCGCCGTCTCGAGGGTCACGCGCCAGATCTCCTCGGTATCGTGCTCCACCATGCCCGGCGCGGGAAAGTGCTGGGTGAACTCGCGGTAGGCGCGGGAGACGACGTGGCCGTCGTCCCCGATCACCAGTGCGGTGGAGCCGGTGGTCCCCTGGTCGAGAGCGAGAATCGCGGGCATCGATCGGAACACAACCGGAGGGGCTCGGCAGTGTCAACCCACGTCACCCCCACTTCATCCTTTCTTCATCCCGCCCCGGGTACGGTTCATCAGACCCGTGATGGAGGGAGCAATGGGGGTCCGGACGATCGACGTACGCGAGCGCGTCATGGAGAAGAACAACGAGATAGCAGCGGAGGTGCGCAGGCGGCTCGAAGAGCATCGCGTGTGCGCGTTCAACCTGGTGTCGTCACCGGGATCGGGGAAGACGTTGCTCCTGGAGCGGACCCTCGAGCGACTGGGGGATCGCGTTGAGATAGCCGTCATCACGGGCGACGTGCAGACGCAGAACGATGCGGACCGGTTGGCGCGCTACACCGACAAGCTGGTCCAGGCGGTGGTGACGGGAGGTGCGTGCCATCTCGACGCGCGCCAGATCCTGACCGCGTTGGACGCGATCGATCTCTCGCGCACCGACTTCGTGTTCATCGAGAACGTCGGCAACTTGGTCTGTCCCGCCGGCTGGGACCTGGGAGAGGAAGCCAAGGTCGTCCTGTTCTCGGTGACGGAGGGAGAGGACAAGCCGGTCAAGTACCCCGGCATGTTCCAGCGGGCCGAGTACGCGGTGCTCAACAAGATCGATCTCTCGACTTCGACGTCGATCGGGCCATCGCCTACGCGCACGAGGTGAACCCGAACCTGCGGTTCTTCCTGACGTCGGCAGTGACCAGTGAGGGGCTGGATGAGTGGTGCACCTTCATCGAAGCGCTCGCGAGGGACGCGGTCGTGGCGTAGCGCCGCGGGCTCGCGGATTCATACAGGCCTCGACGCCCCGGGTCGGCAGTGCCGGCCCGGGCGTTTTGTATCTACGACCCCAGCAGCTCCCGAATCGCGTCCCCGTAGGGTGGCTCGAGCACGCCGCGATCGGTGATGATCCCGTTGATCAACTCCGCGGGAGTCACGTCGAAGGCCGGATTCACGACCTCGGCACCGGGGGCTGCGTCCAGCTCCGAGGCGGGGCGCTCCTCGATGGGAATGAGGTCACCGGAGGCGAGCGCCGCATCGAACGTGCTGCGCGGCGCCGCGACGTAGAATGGGATCCCGTGCGCCTCGGCCAGCACGGCCAGCCCGTACGTCCCGATCTTGTTTGCCACGTCGCCATTGGCCGCGATACGGTCCGCTCCGGTGATCACCAGGTCGATCGCCCCTTGCACCATCAAGGTCGCCGCCGCTCCGTCCACCACGGCATGTACCGGCACGCCGGCTCGCGCGAGCTCCCAAGTCGTGAGGCGCGCTCCCTGCCGCAGCGGCCGGGTCTCGCCGGAGACGACCTGAACGCCCTGGCCCTGCTCGTGCGCGACGTAGACCGCAGCCAGGGCCGTACCCAATCCCCCCGTAGCCAGCATGCCGGCGTTGCAGTGGGTGAGGACGGTAGAGTCCCGCGGGATGAGCTGCGCCCCTGCCTCGCCGATGGCGCGGCACATGGCCACGTCCTCGTCCCAGATGCGCTGTGCCTCCTCCGCAAGTGCCGCTACGACGGCCGCGGAGTCGCTTCCCTGCTCGAAGTGCTCGTGGGCCCGCGCTCGCACCCGCTCGACCGCCCAACGCAGGTTGACCGCGGTGGGCCGCTCGGAGGCAAGCCGCTCGGCGGCGGTCTCCACCCAGGCCTCCGTCAGCGTAGCGCGGTCGGCCTCCCGCGCTGCCGCGGACGCCAGCCCCATTGCGGCGGCGATCCCGATGAGGGGGGCACCCCGCACCTTGAGCTGCTGGATCGCCGCCGCCATCTCGTCGATGGTCTGGACCTCGAGGTAGACCTCTTCCGCCGGCAACCGCGTCTGGTCGAGCAGGCGCACGCCACCATCCGGCAGCCAATCAATGACGCGCAGCTGGACGGTCACGCCTTGGTCCCCCCCTCATCCGCTGATCGCCTGGCCCGGCGCCGCCGGTATTCCATCTCCAGCAGCCGGGCCAACACCACGACGCTCACCGCCACGACGATGTATTCGGCCAGGAGGTCTTCCCCACCCTTGGCAATGTCGTGCAGGGCCACCCAGTCGAGCGCCACCAATCCAATCACGAGTATCCAGACCAACGGTCGCTTCATCAGCCGGCCCCGAGGTATCGCTCGCGCAGCACCTGCACATGATGCCGCTCGTGCCCGGCCACGATGTAGGGCACCGAGCGCACCGTGAACTCCAGCTCGTTGGCCACGCCGCGGCGCTGCGCGAGCTCCTCGTTCAGCGAGCGGTAGAACGTCAGGCTCGCGGTCCGCACGCTGCCGAACTCATCCAGCACATCTCGGAACGGGCGCTCGTCGAAGTTGGCGCCCGCGACGAAGTCACTCTCCTCGAACCCCGGCAGGGGAGTGGCGTCGTTCCGGCTGAAGCAAAGCGCCCGGTACGTGAACACGCGCTCCGTGTCGCTCAGGTGCCCGACCACCTGCTTCACGCTCCACTTCTCGGGCGCGTAGCGATACAGCGCCTGATCTTCACTCAGCCCGGACATCAACGCCACCGTCTCGGCGCACTGTCGCTCGAGCAGCTCGAGGACGTCGCCGTCTGGCACCAGACGGGTGTAGCGCTTGAAGTACTCAGGGTATTCGGACGGGTCGGGCTGGACGATCGCCGGGATGGGCATGTCGAGAACGCTCTGGTTGGCTGGGACCCCGTAAAGAAACGCTCGGGGATGTGGGGCGGTAGGGCTGCGGCACGGCAAGCGGCCCGACCGCACGCGCCGCCAATCCTGCCATCGGGCATACGGCCGGGCCTGGGGGGGGTCCCGCAGGGATCCAGCGCCCTATGTGAAGACGATCTGGCCCCCCGCTGCCATCTCGTAGAACTCGCCCACCGTGATGATGTCGGTGATGTGCGGGACGAAGTCGTCCTTGTCGAGGTCGAACATGTCCACCGACGCCTTGCAGGCGTACATGCCCGCGCCCGTGTCGGCGATCATCTCGACGAACTCGGGAATCGGTGGAATGTCCAACTCCTCCATCTTCTTCTTCATCATCTTGGTGACCATGGCGGACATTCCTGGGAAGCCGCCGAGCCACGTCGCCATGTGGAGACCGGGGTTCCCCACGGTCGCCACCTTGATCCGGTCCTGCTTCTTCTTCGTGATGGCGTCCATCCCGAAGAAGGTGAAGAACACGTTCGCCTCGATCCCCTCCATCCGGGCGCCGTTGGCCATGATGAGGCCGGGATACACACCCTCGAACGAGCCCTTCGAGATCACGATCGAGACCTTCTTTATCGTCTCGGGCACGGCCAGGTCTGCCGTGGCCGACTCAGGCATGGTTGCATTCGTCATGGTCGCATTCCCTCTCGCTGACTCGCCGATCAGATGCAGCCGCGAGGCTTCGGAATCCCGCCGATCTTGGCGGAGAGCTTCGCGGGGCCCTTGGGGAAGAGCTTGTACAGCTCCTTGATGGGCACGCCCGACTCCTTGCCCAGCGAGCGGATGGACGGCGCGTTGCCCGTCTCCAGGTACTGGTCGCGCATGTACTCCACGACCTGCCAGTGTCGGTCGGTGATCTCGCCGATGCCGCTGTCACGCGCGATCTCTGCCCCGACCTCCCTATTCCACTGCTCCGGCTTCTGCATGAAGCCTTCGGCATCCACTTCAATCGTTTGTCCTGCAATCGTTGCCGTCATGCTGTTTCCCCCCTATCGCTCAAGCGACTCTTGCAGAGTCGTCTTCGGTTTCCGTCGAGTTGGCCGATCCTCCCTGCACCGCGTGACGCTCCGGCGACGGAAGGTCGACCCGCTGCTTTCCACGCAGTGACATGCGCGCGGGCACGCCGGGCATGTTCTTTCCGGGGAGCAGCATGTGCCAGTACACCCAGCGGAACCACATCTTGCCGATGTGATTCATGCGCGTCTCCTTCAGCAGGGAGAGCGGGCCCACACCGGCAAACGGGAACTTCCCGGGCAGCGGCTGGATGTCGTAGTTGAAGTCGATGAGCACGGCCTTGTTGAAGCCGGTCTCGATGAAGCAGTTGGCGTGGCCGTCAAACCCCTCTTCGAGCGACTCACCCGCCAGATAACGCCGGATGTTCCCCTCCAGCACCTCGGCCTCGAAGTGCGCCACCGATCCCGCCTTCGAAGTGGGGAGGTTGGTGGCGTCCCCCAACGCGAAGATGTTCTCCTTCAGCTTCGCCTGCAGCGTGGCCTGATCGGTGAGAACGAAGTTCATGTCGTCGCCGAGGCCGGGCGAGCGGCTCACGAAGTCCGCGCCCATGTGGAG
>JBDGYO010000299.1:0-3720 GCA_039584015.1 Gemmatimonadota bacterium
TAGCATCGCCGCCCTACTGGGGGAGCGGGCAGAGGCCGTGCGCTTGCTGCGCGAGGGCCGCAATGCTGGCATGGACCGAGGTAGGTGGTGGGAAGGAAACCAGGGGATATACACAGAGTACATCCACTCGCAGATGGATCTGGAACCCCTGCGCGGCTATCCGCCGTTCGAGCAGTTCATGCGGCCAAGGGGGTAGAGGGCAGCGCACTAGCGGCGGATGGATAGAGCTTCGTCTCAACGAAACCACGCTTCGTCACGACGAGACCACGCTTCGTCACGACGAGACCACGCTTCGTCACGACGAGACCACGCTTCGTCACGACGAGACCACGCTTCGTCACGATGAGACCACGCTTCGTCACGACGAGACCACGCTTCGTCACGACGAAACCACGCTTCGTCACAACGAGACCAAGCTTCGCCTCAACAAGACCAGGCTTCGTCTCAACGAGACCGACCCGGCACAAATCCCGACCCCCCCGCGCGGAGACTCCCGAGCCCCGGCCCCCGCCGGGGCTCTTTGCGTTTGCCGCACCCCGTGACCGGCCGCATCTTAGGGGCGTCCATCCCGGGAACGGGGCTGCATGTCCGAGTTGCTGGAGCACCTGCAGGCTACCCTTGGAGACCGCTACACCGTCGAGCGCGAAATCGGTCGCGGCGGGATGGCGGTGGTGTATCTGGCCCAGGACCTGCGGCACAAGCGTCAAGTGGCGCTCAAGGTGCTCAAGCCCGAGCTGGCCGCCTCGCTCGGCGGTGAGCGGTTCCTGCGCGAGATTGAGCTCGCTGCACAACTGACCCACCCCAACATCCTGCCGCTGCACGACTCGGGTGACGCCGCCGGGATGCTCTACTACGTCATGCCATTCGTCGACGGCGAATCGGTGCGTGGGCGGCTCGCACGCGAGGGTCCGCTGCGCATCGGGGACGCCGTGCGCATCATGCGCGACGTGGCCGACGCGTTGTCCCACGCCCATGGCCGCGGTGTAGTGCACCGCGACATCAAGCCTGACAACGTGCTGCTGTCGGAGCGTCACGCGCTCGTGACCGACTTCGGTATCGGCAAGGCGGTGAGCAAGGCGTCCTCGCAGGAGACGCTCACGACGGCCGGCGTGTCGCTCGGAACGCCGATCTACATGGCTCCGGAGCAGGCCACGGCGGAGAAGGACATCGATCACCGGGCCGATATCTACGCGCTCGGGATCGTGGGCTACGAGATGCTCGTTGGAGAGCCGCCGATCACGGGGGAGAGCCAGCAGGCGGTATTGGCGTCACAGGTGCTGGACCAGCCGGACCCCATATCCCAGCGGCGGGAGGGGCTTCCCGCCGCGCTCGCCGATCTCATCATGGGATGCCTCGAGAAGCGGCGGGAGGATCGCTGGCAGTCGGCGGAGGAAGTGCTGCTGCGGTTGGAGTCGCTGACGACGCCGAGCGCCGGGATGACGCCGACCACCGTGCGGATCACCGCGGCCAGGTCGGCACGCTCCAGGCGGCGCGCGAGGCGCATTGGGCTTGGGGCGGGAGCCGTGGCTATTGGTGCCGCGGCCGCCGTGGCAGCGGTGACGATTCTCTCCAACGGTGCCCTTTCCTCCAACCTCGCGCCCGACCTCGTGGCGGTGGCCGCGCTCGAGAACGAGACGGGCGACCCGAGCCTCGACCCGCTGGGCCGGCTCGCGGCCGAGTGGATCACGCAGGGTGTGCAGCAGCGCGGTGTCGCTGCCGTGGTGTCAACCGAAGCGGCGCTGGCGGCCACGCAGGCGTCGGCAGGACTCGGTGCCGCGGATCGCGTTGGGGCGTTCGCCGAAGCCACCGGCGCAGGCGTCGTGCTGCACGGGTCCTACTACGTGCTGGGCGACTCGCTCCAGTTTCAGATCCAGATCACCGACGCCGCCGCGGGGCAGCTCCTGAGCGCGATGGCGCCGGTGACCGGCCCCAGAGCATCCGCTTCCGAGGGCATGGCCGATTTGCGGGAGCGCACGTTGGGCGCGCTGGCCGCCACGCTCGACTTCCGTGCCGGAGCCCTGGGCATTCCGATGCAGCCCAGCAGCCTCGAGCTGTATCGGCTGTACCGCCAGGGGGAGGACGCGGCGACACGCAATGAGGCCGAGCAGGCGCTCGGCTACTTCGGCGATGCGTGGGGGATGGACCCCACCTTCCTGCCCGCGCTGTTGGAGATCGGCGCGACGCTCCAGGCCCTGGATCGGGACGCCGAGGCCGACTCTGTGCTTGAAATTGCGGACGGGTACCGCGAGCGCATGAGCGAGGTGGAGCGGCTCAGGCTGCAGCTCCTCACGGAGACGGACGTCGAGCTCCGGCTGCGCACGCTGCGCCGCATGGCGGAGCTGGCGCGTCCGTGGGCATACGAGGCAGCGGAGGCTGCCTACGATGCCAATCGACCGAGAGAGATGCTGGAGCACCTCGCTCGGGTCGATACCGCCAACCCTGCCTTCACCAAGTTGGCCGAGTACTGGAACCTCACGGGGATCGCCCACCACTTGCTCCAGGACTACGACGAGGAACTCGCGGTTCTGCGCGCGGCACGCCGAAGCTGGCCCGATGAGTTCACGTTATTGGATGGCCACCTTCGGGCGTTGGCCGCGCTGGGCAGGACCGAGGACGTCGATGCGCTGCTGGACACCGTGTTCGCCCTGCCGACGGAACGGCAGGCGTACGGCTTCACGTTCTCGCCCGTCTGGAGGGCCCAGACCGCGGGGGTGGAACTGCGGGCGCACGGTCACCCCGAAGCCGGCCGTGCGGTGCTGGACCGCGCGATCGAGTGGCAGGAAGCGAGACCGCGGGACGACAATCGGCAGCGCGGGCTCGCACAGCTCCTGTATTTTGCCGAGCGCTGGGAGGACGCGCGCCAGGTCGTGGAGGAGCTGGGGGCGCGGCATCCCGACACCACGGCTACCCGGCTTGCTCTGGCCGCCATCGCGGCGCGCCTCGGGGACACCGAGGAAGCACGGGTGATGGGCGAAGTGCTCGCGGTGGAGACGGTGGTGCCGAGAACGCCGCTGTTCCAGGCGCCCGCTGGGGCTAGCCTCGCGGCGCTGCGCGGTGAGCGCGAGGAGACCGTGCGGCTCCTGCGCGACGCGTACGGTGTGCATTCCCGCAGGGGTCAGTTCATCATCCTGATCCATCGGAGCGCTGCCTTCGAGTTCCTGCGGGATTTCATGCCGTTCCAGCAGTTCATGCGGCCGCGGGGGTAGGGGCACAGGAGAGCCGCGCCGCATTCCCGAGGATCCCTCCAGACCCGACAATTCCATTTGCAGAACCCTCGGCCACGCTGCAGCTTAGAGCCTGGGGTTGAGGGGGAGGGTACGGATGAACCGAACGCCATCCCGCGCAGCACGCGCCACGCGCGGAGCGAGCCGCCTCGGGCTCGGTGTTGCGGCGCTCATCGCCATCGCCGCCATCGCGATAACGCTAGTTATCGTGCGCTTCCGCAACATGGAAACGCCGCTCGATCCCGACCTCGTCGCCGTCGCTCCGTTTGCGAACGAGACGGGCGATGCGACGCTCGAGCCGCTGGGCCGTCTGGCGGCGGAACGCATCACGCAGGGGATTCAGCAACACAGGGTGACCGATGTGGTGCCGCCCGCGGTGGCTGTGGCAGCGGCGGCCGAAGCAGAGGAGGCCACGGACCGGGTGCGAGCGTTCGCCGAAGCCACGGGTGCGGGCGTGGTGCTGCACGGGGCGTACTACCTGCTGGGTGATTCCCTC
>JBDGYO010000028.1:0-14448 GCA_039584015.1 Gemmatimonadota bacterium
GAGTGGTGGACGGTCGAGGGTCAGGGTCGCAACGCTCTCCTTGAACGTGAGTTCGATGAGGTCGTAGCTCACCCGGGTTTCTCCCTGCGAGTTTGTTCGTGACGACAGCCCGCCAGCCGGCAGCGACGAGCGGCGGCGGGAATCAGTGGAGGGTCAGCCCTCCGTCCACAAAGATAACCTGCCCAGTAATGTGCCGGGCGTCGTCGGAGCAGAGGAACATGGTGACGTGGGCAACGTCTTCGGGCTCGCCGATGCGCCCCAGCACGGCGCCCTTCTCGGCATCCTCCAGCACCTCCGGCGGCAGGGTCTCGATGAGCTCGGTGCGCACGAAGCCGGGGGCAATCGCGTTGACGTTGACGTTGTAGGGGCCCAACTCGACCGCAGCGGACTTCGTGAGGCCCACCACCGCCGCCTTGCTCGCCGCATAGTTCGCGACGCCGAACCCGGGCATGTACGCCTGGTGGGAGGCCACGCTCACGACCTTGCCGTAGTGCTGGTCCCGGAAGTACGGGGACACGGCCTGGATGCAGTTGAACGTGCCGGTGAGGTTGGTGTCGACCACGTCGCGCCACGCTTTGTCCGGTAGGCGCCATAACGCGCCGTCGCGGTGGATCCCCGCATTGTTGATCAGGTAGTGCAGGCCGCCCAACTCGGCGTGCGCCGCGCCCATGAACTCCTCCAGCGCATCACGATTGCGCACGTCGCACGCAGCGCTGTAGACCGCCACGCCACACGACCGCAGGGTGGTTTCCGTGAGCAGTGCCTGTGCGGTGATGTCGCGGTTGGGGAGCTCGATGTAGTTGAAGGCGACGTTCACGCCACGCCGGGCAAACTCCAGGGCGATGGCACGCCCGAGCCCGGTGGCGCCCCCGGTGACCACGGCCGTGTGGCCCCGCATTTCCCGGCGGGCGACGCGCTCGGCTTCTGGCTGCTCGACGAGCATGGATCCCGACTGCCGCTCGCGCCGTGGGCCGAATTCAACCGGATCCGGCGGGTCGTACGGGATGGTTCACCTTCTGTTCGAGAGCTTCGAACGTACGCCGCAAGCGACCAACTGGCAACCAGTTCCGCCACCCCGGCGGGCGCTTACTCCCGTCCCACCCGCGCGCTCACTTCGGGGGCCGGAGTCGCCTCCTTGCCCCGCCCCGACAGGGCTCGGCGCACCGCCCCCGCAGCCTCGAAGATGAGCCACAGCTCCAGCACGAAGATCGCGCCGCCCACGGCCAGCAGGACCGCCTGGCTATCCGTGTAGTACCGGATCAGGTTGAGCACCATTGCCCAGGTCGTCATGAACAATAGGAAGATCATGGGAATGGCCGTGACCCAGATCTTCCGCTTGAGGCTCAGCAGGAACAACGTGACGACCAGCAGAGAGAGTGCGCCCGTGAGCTGGTTGGTGGTTCCGAACAGGGGCCAAAGCCGCATGCCGCCCGCGCCGCGATCGATCCCCAGCGCGAGCACCGCACAACTCGCAACGGCGATGAGCGTGGCGAGCCAGCGGTTCTGGGCTGCCCTCACGCCGTACTGGGCACCCAACTCGGAGATGATGTAGCGCTGCAGCCGCACGCCGGTGTCCATCGTGGTCGCGGCGAAGGAGATCACCACCACCGCGGCGAAGATCACCGCGACCTGCTGCGGGATCCCGACCCCCTGGGCCAGGACCCCCACTCCGTTCACGAACGCGGTCGTCGCCCCGCTCGAGGCCTGCGCCCAGCTCCCGTAGTGCTGGTGCCAGCCATCGATCCCCACCACCAGAGCAAAGCCGGCCGTGGTGGCCAGGATCGACGTCAGAGCCAGGGTGCCCTCGCCGATCATCCCACCGTACCCGACGTAGCGGGCGTCGGTCTCCTTGTTCAGCTGCTTGGCGGACGTGCCCGATGCGACGAGGCCATGGAACCCACTGATTGCCCCGCAGGCGATAGTAATGAACAGCAGCGGGAACCAGCTCGGCGCGTCCGCCGGCAGGTTGGTGTTCACCGCCGGCGCGACGACCTGCGGATTCACGATGAGCACGCCGAGGAAGATGATCCCCAGCGCCACGAACAGCTGGTGGCTGTTCACGTAGTCGCGCGGCTGGAGCAGGACCCACACCGGGAGCACGCTCGCGAAGAACGCGTAGACGAACAGTGCGATCACCCACCCGGCGCGCATGCCGTCGACACGGGCGGCCACCTGGGCCACGGCCACGTCACCTCCGGCGGCCTCGAGCTGGGCCGCGCTGGGCGCGAAGCCGAACACGTCGGGCAACGTGAACGGCACGTACTGCCCCAGCCAGATGAGCACGTAGAGCACGGCGAGCGCCCCCAGTGAGGGAAGCAGGATCCCTGTGCCCGTCCGGTAGATCAGCAGTCCCACGATCACCGCCACGACGAGACTGCCCCACACCGGGAGCACGGCCCCGGGGTTTGCGACGAACAGGTTGGCGATCACCACGGCGAACACGGCGTTCACCAACAGCAACAGGAAGAAGATGATCAGGAGGAACAACACCTTTGCCCGACCGCCCACGATCCGCTCCGCTAGCGTCCCGATCGAGTGGCCCTTGTGCCGCACCGAGATCCACAACGTGCCGAAATCGTGCACCGCACCGGCGAAAATGGTGCCGAGGGTCACCCAGAGAAACGCCGGCAACCATCCCCAGATGACGGCGATGGCCGGTCCCACGATGGGGGCCGCGCCGGCCACCGACGTGAAGTGGTGCCCGAACAGCACGTGGCGGTTCGTGGGCAGGTAATCCACGCCGTCCTCCAGCTCGTGGGCCGGCGTCACGAAGTCGGGATCGAGTTGGTAGATGCGCCGCGAGATGTAGCGGGAGTAGATCTGATACCCCGCGAGGAACGCCAGCAGCCCCACCACCAGCAATGCGATCGCGCTCACCCGAGACCTCCTATGGCGTCACGCGCATAATGTAGGGACGACGACCCAGCAGAGCGAGCGGTCCCCCATCGGCTCCGTGCTTGCCCCGAGCACGCGGAGATGCGAGTAATAGGCACGACTATCAGTCCGGAAGAGATCTCATGAGCGTAGAGATTCGCGCGCTGCGCCTGTCGGCCATCGGCGCCCTGCTCCTGGCCGCGCTCGGCATCGGGTTCGCGTGGCTCACGGCCTCGGGAGCCATCCTGCTGGACGGCTTCTTCAACCTCATCGCGTTCGCGATGGGCCTGCTGTCGCTCAAGGTAGCGGGTCTGTTGCAGCAACCGGATGACGAGCGGTTCCACTTCGGGTACGCGTTCTTCGAGCCATTCCTCAATACGATCAAGGGACTCGTGACGGTGGCGGTGGCAGCCTTCGCCGGCGCGTCGGCGGTGGACGCCCTGCTGCACGGCGGCCGAGAGCTAGTGTTGGGACCCGCGGTCGGATACGCCGTGGTCGCCACGGCCGTGTGCGTGATGGTCGCGCTCGTCCAGGTGCGGGTCGCCAAGCAGGTGCACTCCCCCCTCGTGGAGGTGGACGCGCGTAATTGGGGTCTCAACGCCGCGGTGAGCGGCGTGGTCGGCGTGGCATTCCTGGGGGCGTTCCTGCTCCAGAACACGCGCTGGTCGGGGTTCGTTCCCTACGTGGATCCGGCGCTGGTGCTCGCCCTGGTCGTCGTCGCGATCCCGATTCCGATCCGCATCGTGGTGCAGAGCGTGGGGCAGCTGGTCAGCGCGGCGCCCGATCCCTCGGTGCAGCAACGGGTGCGCGCGGCGTTCGACGGCGCCGTAGCGCCATACCAGTTCCCCAGAACCTCGCTCCGCATGCAGCGAGTCGGGCGCTACTTCTACGTGCTGAACCACATCCTCGTAGCAGGTGACTTCCGAGTGGGTCGGGTGCGCGAGCTGGACGCTATTCGCAACCGCGTACGGGACGCGATCCAGTCGGTCGAGCGCTCGCTGGTCATCGACACGGTCTTCACGGAGGACGAGGCGCTCGTCAGCTGAGACCGGCGCGCTCCGACTCGGGAAGGGAGGCGACGATACGTCGTAGCGCTGCGAGGCCGTGTACGTCGGTCTCCTGCAGCGGAATGCGGTGCACGGTGCGGCCGCTGAACGTCGCGGCCGCCTGATCGAGGTGCCGCGCCTCGCGTTCCCGCCGTCGCTCGAGAAACTCCCCCGCCGCCTCGTCGGGCAGTACCCGGTTCAGGAACACGGCTCCTACCGGGATCCCGTGGCGATCCAGCGTGCCCACGGCCTTTTCCGCCTCCAGGAGCGGGAGCCGCTCCGGCGTTGCCACGATCACGAACGCGCTGCGCTGCGCGTCGGTGAGCACCGTGCGCGCCCGCTCGAAGCGCGCCTTGCGCTGCTCGAGCGCCGCAAGCACCCGGTCGTGCGGCGGCGCGCCATCACCGGCCGCCGCGCCCGCGACGCGGCGCCACATGCGGCCGAGCGCGTTCACCTTCTTGCGCCGGCCGATCAACCCGCTCATCCACGTCGCCATCTGCTCGGGGAGCGACAGCAGCCGCAGCGTGTGTCCCAGGGGTGCCGTGTCAAAGATGAGCCGATCGTACCGGGCGCCCGCCTCCTCCATGATCCGGGTGAACCGTTCGAACAGCGCTGCCTCCTCAGCACCCGGCGACACGCGGGCGATGTCGATCTGACGCTCGACCTCGGCCATCAGCCTGGGTGGCGTGGTGTCGGCGATGCGCGCCTTCACGTCGGCGATGTAGCGATCCGCCTCCTGGACCGGATCGATCTCCATGGCCCACAGGCTGGACAGGACCTCGCGTGGCTCCGGCCCCACGGACAGCTCGAGCATGTCACCGGTGGAGTGCGCCGGGTCGGTGGACACCAGCAGCGTGCGTTGCCCCCGCTCGGCGGCCAGCAGCGCGAACGCCGAGGCCAGCGTGGTCTTGCCGACGCCGCCCTTGCCGCCGAAGAACAGGACTTCCCGCGCTAGCAGCACCGGAAGCCTCCGTCGGGCGGGTGCTCCATCCCCATGCGCAGATGCCACTGGTGGAACTGTTCGATGAGCTCGGGATAGAGCTCCAGCGTGTAGAACGCCACGGGGTTCGGCGCACCGAGCAAGTCGGAGAACCCGGCCAGCAGGAAGAGGTCCCGTTGCTCCAGGTATTCGCGGTAGATCTGCGAGCGATACGGAGCGGCGAACATCCCCTCGTAGATCTCGCGGGCGGCACGCAGCCGGCGCCGCAGGCCGCTCCACCACCTCATGTGCGAGAGGCGCGCTCCTTACTCATCGAGCCCCATGCCCCACCGCATGAGACTCACAGGAAGGCCGCCGTAGCTCAGCACGGCATCGTGAAAGCCGCGCAGCGAATAGTCGCCGCCGTGTGCTGCGCGATAGGCGTCACGCAGCGACCGGAGCTCCCGCCGCCCCACGGCATAGCAGAGTTGATACGCCGGTTCGGCACAGTACCGCCGCACCTCGGCCTCCGCGTGGGACTGGTCCACCTGGATCTTTTCCATCAAGTGGGCGACGGCCTGCTCGAAACTCATGCCGCGAGTGTGGAGGCCCACGTCGAGCACGACGCGCAGGGCACGCCACAGGAGCGCGATCTTCTGGAAGAACAGCTCCTCCGGACCGGAATAGAACCCCTCCTCGGCCATCATCTCTTCGCAGTACAGGGCCCAGCCCTCGATGGTCAGTGGGGTGTCCACCACCTTGCGCACCGTGCGCTCCTGCGCCTGCGCGGAGAGGAATTGCAGGTGATGGCCCGGGTATCCCTCGTGCAACGCGGTGGACGCGAGATCGTGCACGCAGTGATCGCGCAGAATGCCCCGTTCCACCTCGGGATCCGTTCCGGCCTCCGGCGGGGTCACGTAGAACCATCCCGTGCGGTCGGACGAGAATGCTCCCGGCGGATGATAGGCGGCGAACGGAATGAGCGGGCGCAGGAAAGCCGGCGTGGCAACGACTTCGAGCGCTCCCTCCGGAAGCGACACGAGCCCTCGTTCCTCGACGAAGCGCCGGGCGCGCTCCATCTGCTCCGCATAGGCGCCCACCAACTCCCCGCTCGAGGGATGCTCGGCGCGCAGATGGTCCGCGACGTCCTGCCACGGGACCCCGGGCTCCATCTCTTCCGCGGCCTGGGCGAGTTCAGCTTCGACCTGCTCCACCAGGGCGAGCCCGTAGCGCCACAGCTCAGGCGCCGTATTGCGCAGGGCGTGCTGGTAGTGGAGACGGAAGTTGAACGCGTGCTCGCCGATCGCGAAGTCTCCGTTTGCCTCGTTCCACAGCTCGTCGCGCAAGTGCTGTCCGAACTCGTGCAGCGCCGTCGTGGCCTCGTCGCACGCCTGCGGGTACGTCTCGTCGTCGGGAGGCTCCAGCAGGCGGCGCACCTCACCGATGAGCGCCCCGCCCTGCGCGATCACGTCGAGGCCGGTCTCCACGAACACCGACGGACAGTCACGCAGCGTCGCCTTCGCCTGCTCCAGGTAGCCGGGCACCGCACGGATCCGTGCGGCCGCTGCGCGGGCCCGGTGATCCCACGAGCGATCCTGTAGCACCAGCAACTGGTACAGCCCCTCCAACACATGCGAGACCCAAAAATTGGGATTGCGCACGTGCGGCTGCTCCTTTTCGAGCCGGTGGATCATGAACCGGGCGTCGTCGAGCAACGCGGTCCGGTCGATCTCTCCCTGCAGGCCATCGGGCTCCACCTCTTCCATGGCGTTGGTCTCGGACTTCAGCGCCGCCACGTACTGACGGATCTCGTCCTCGCCGTGGGTCCCTAGTCGATAGTCGTGCGCGACCACCCCGGCGGCAGTCGCTGCCACTGGATCCAGATTCCAGCGCAGGTCGAGGTAGGAATCGACGATGTTGGTGAACGCTGCGGTCGTAATCACGGTACTCTCAGTCAGGGCGCCGGGGTCCCGTTAGGTGTCGCGTCGCCTTAGTGTGCCGACGCCGATGAGTTGCGTCAACCCGGCACGAGGGAGTCGCGCAACCACTCGGCAACATACGTCGCCACATCTTCCCACCCCGGTTCTCCCACGGTCCAGTGTGCGTGACCGGGGAATTCCCGATACGTGGCATGGGGGCCATACCGAGCGGCGATCTGCCGCGTCACTGCCGTTGGGGTGATACGATCCTCCACCCCGGCGACGATCAAGACGGGACACCGGACGTTCTCTTCCCGTACCTCCGATGCCCGGCCGCGATCGAACAACCAGAATCCGACCTCGCTCGCCGCTCGGCCCGACTCGTGGACGAATCGAGCATAGGCATCCCGCTGCTGGTCGGGCGGGAACATCCGCAACATCGAATCGACGGCCTCGGCGAAGGTCTGTCGGAAGGGCTTGCGCCAGAATCCCCACGTGGTGAGCGCGCTCCGGAACGCTCGAATCACCGAGGGGCGCAGCGCGAACACGCCGCGTGGCGGGCCCGGGTTGAGTTGCACGAGGGCCTTGCCATGCCCGCGGCTCGCCAGAATGGCACTGAGCAGACCGCCCATGGAGTGCCCCAGGAGAATGGGATCGGTGCCGAGGCTCGCAACCTCCTCCTCCAGGTCCCGCACGTAATCCAGCAAGCTCGTCGTGCCGAGGCGAGGGTCGGGCTCCGCCGTGGGATCCACATCGTGGTAGCGCAGCGTGGTCGCGACACAGCGGTACCCCCGTGCCTCGAAGAAGGACCTGAACTTCGCCCAGTACCACCCGCCGCCCCACATCCCGTGTGTCATGAAGATGGTGTCGGTCATTACCGTCCCCCCGAAAGGCGCCCCATGTGGCACTATCTCTTTTTGCGGACGGAGCCGTAGTAGACCATGGTGTCATACTCGAATTGCACCCGGCCGCCCGCGGCGTGCTCGAGGAACAGGTCGTCGAGCGCCGCGAGCATCGGCGCGTGCTGCGCGCTCTCCGGACCAGGAGCGTAGGAGCTGGAGAGCAATCGCCCGCGGAGTCCCTCGCGGTCGAACTCCTGGGAATTGTAGAGGGTGCGCACTTGAAACCCGTGTGGCGCGAAAAAGGTGCGCAGCTCCGCTTCGTTCTCGTACCGCGCCCGCACGTCGCCGTACTCGGGACACCATCGCTCGAGGAAGATCTCGTAGGCTTCGAGGAACGGCGTGCCGACGGTGCGCCGGTGATTCCACACCAAGACGACCCACCCCGAGGGCTTCAGAATGCGCCCGACCTCCCGACGCGCTGCCGCCACGTCGAACCAGTGAAACGCCTGCCCGGACACCACCAGATCGGCCGTGTCGCCCTCCAGCTGTGTTTCCTCGGCCCGGCCCGCCACGCTGTGGAAGTCGGCGAATCCCGTTAGCGCGTCCTCGGCGGCCCTCCGCATCGCGGCGTTCGGCTCGACCCCGTACACGGCGTTGCCGTGCTCCAGGAAGAGCCGCGTCACGAGTCCCGTCCCCGAGCCGAGATCCACCACGACGTGCTCCGGGGCCAGGCCCAGCTCACCCCGGAGTAGCTCTAGCAGGGCGCCGGGATACCCCGGCCGGCATCGCGCGTATGCTTCGACCCGCTGCGTGAATCGCTCGGTCGGGTCCATCAATCACGCCGGGAGATCGGGTAGAGGTCCTCCGGCGCGTTCTGATAGTCGATCGTCCTCAGATCGGCGGGGCCGAGTCCGGGAGCGTCCACGATGACGACCGCTCCCGCCAGTCCGGTCTCGACGAAACCGCGGCGGAAGTGTACCCGCGACTTGAGCACGGCGATGTCGACCTCGGCGAGGTCAATGCCCAACCGCTGGAAGATCACCGGAGTCGTGACCTGGTGCAGTTGAGGCGTGAGGATCACCCGGTTGTTGTTCCCGAACCGCAGCACCGCCACGGTGTCCGACTCGCCGTACACGCCGAGGTACTCGACCACCCCGTCGATGAGCACGGGATCGCCGGCGAAGCGATCGGCGTACCCGCCCACCTGCACGCTCACCTCCTCACCGACCGCGGCCTGCGATGCGATCTCACGAATGGCGAGAGAGTCGGCGATGGTGGCGACGCAGAAGTTCCGCGCGCGCTGCCGAATCAGCTCCTCCAGGATGTGGGTCGAGTTGCCCGTGCGATCGGCATGGTCCGCCACCACGACAGGGGTATGCCCCGCCATCGCCTCCGCGATGGCCTGGGTCACGCCGGCCCGGGTCTTGGGAAGCCGTTTCCCCGCGAACTCTTCGCGCACCCGCCAGATGTAAGCCGCCATGTCGTCGGCGACGCTGTCGGCGAGCGCCTGGTCGTCGTTCGTCACGACCATGACCGTGGCGCCCACCTCGGGCACGTCGGCGTACGCGAACCCGAACGCCACCGAGACGAACAGGTCGGGCACGCGGTTCTCCCAGCGGCGGGCCCGCTCCATGATGTCCATCGCCGGCGACTCGCCTGTCCCCTGGAACACGCTCGGCGTGATGACCCCCGGCTTGCGCGTGGCCATGACGGGCCGGAAGGTGCCGCGAATGGTCCGCAGCATGATGCGGGCCGCCCGCTCGCCCTGGAGGCGCGCATCGTAGTGTGGGTAGCGCTTCACGATGAATACGGCGTCGGCGGCGTCGGACAGCTCGTGGTCCTCATTGGCATGGAGATCGAGCGTCACGAAGATGGGAACGTCACCCACCACCTCGCGCACGCGACGCACGATCTCCGCCTCAGGTCGGGAGACGTCGGTCACAGCCATCGCGCCATGCAGCGCGAGGAAGACGCCGTCCAGGTCTCCGGCCTGCCGTAGGTCCTCCGCGATCCCGTAGCTGTACTTGTCGAACGCTTCCTTGGTGATCCAGCTGCCGGACGAGCCCCCCTTGGCGCCGCGCGGCGACACGATGCCCACCAGCTCGACGCCGCGGTGCTCCCGCGCGCGGCTCACAAACCCGCGGACGTAGCTGCCGCGCTCGAGCACCGAGTCACCGCCCACCGGCGGACCGCGATACTCCCACTCCGCAATGCCTGTCGGCACCGGGCAGAAGGTGCACGTCTCATGCGAGAAGGTGGCTACCCCAATCCTGACGGTGTCCTGTGTGCAACCGGCCAGCATGATGAGCAGGGCCGGAATGATGAGTCGTGTTGGTGACATCATGGCGATGCCTCCTGATTCCTGTTTCAGTCGGTCGGTGCCCCGCTCAACAGCGGCTCGAAGGGACGCTCCTCCGCGCCGTTCTCAGTGCATACGGCATGGTGTGTCTCGCCCGATGCGTACATCGTGACGCCGGCGCATTCGCCCTTCTTGTTCAGCACGAAGAAGCGCACGTTGAATCGGGGCAGCCCACGCTCGTTGAGCAGCCGCGCCTCGACGGTGTTGGCCTTGATGCGCTTCAACGCCTCGAGCCCCGCGTCCTTGGGATGCATGCCTCGCCGTAGCTGCTCAACGATGAGGTACGACGAGAGATTGTAGAGATTCGCCTCCCCGCGACCCGTGGAGCCGGCTGCACCCACGTCGTTGTCCACGTACAGGCCCGCGCCCAAGATCGGCGAGTCGCCCGTCCGGCCCGGGATCTTCCAGGAGAGACCGCTCGTCGTGGTCACGCCGCAGAGGTCGCCGTTGGGCGCAATGGCATCACAGTTGATGGTGCCCCAGAACGTGCTCTCCTCAATCAGCCCATCCTGCACCATCCCCAGGCCCACTTCGTACGCGTGCTCGACCCGCTTCTCGGGGTCGAGGTAGTGATTGGGATCGAGCCGCCGCTTCCACTCCAGCCAGAGACGCCGCGACTTCTCGGTGTTCAGATCGGACTCGATGGTGAAGCCCATGCTCCGCGCAAAGTCCTGGGCACCTTTTCCCACGATCAGGTGATGGTCGGTGTACTCCATCACGGCCTTGGCGACCAGTGATGGGGTGCGCACCCCCTCGAGCGCCGCCACGCCTCCGGCCCATTTCTTCGGACCGTGCATGCAGCAGGCGTCGAGCTGCACGACCCCCTCGGCGTTAGGGAGACCGCCGTACCCGATGCCCGACTCCTCCGGGTCCAGCTCGGGAATGTTGACCCCGGCCATCAGCGCCTCCATCACGTCGGCACCACCCGTGATCATCTCGAAGGCTTTTTCTACCGCGCTCACCGGACCGCCGTTCTTGTAGCGGATACCGCTCAGGTCGGATATCACAACCGGCTTGACGGTCTTGGGTGTGTGCACCGTGGGCGCACGTCCCAGCAGCGACCTTGGAGCCGCGGCGAGGGCGGCGGCGGCGGCGGCGGCCGTCTGCACGAAATTGCGCCGGGTGATCCTCGTCGTCATTGCACTTCCTCCCGTCTAGTCCTGCGCGTGGGCAGCTCTCCGCACGTCGCGCACCGTGGCTTCCTCAGGGCAGCGCGATGCCGCCCAGGGGAGGTGTGGTCTCCGGTGGGCGCCGGTGTCGCGTCGCCTGTTCGTACGAATACGCCAGCCTGATCAGCATTGGCTCCGACCAGGCGGGTCCAAGGAATTGGAGACCCACCGGCAGGTGGCCGCGCACGAACCCCATAGGCACGGTGATGGCCGGGAATCCGGTCGGCGGCGAGATCTTGAAGCTGTTGTTGCCGTGCGGCGTCGTGAGATCGCCGATCAGTCGCGGCGGGTTGTTCCACGACGGATAGACCACGGCGTCGAGTTGATGCTGCTCGAGCGCACGGCGCATCCCCGCACGCAGCGCCGCCGTGTTCTGCGCGGCCTCCAGGCACCCTTCCTCCTCCTCGGGCGGCTGGTCGAAGCCCTGGAAGAAACGCAGCCGCTGCTCGATGGGGGGGTGGAACCGGTCTGACTCGATGATCTCCTCGAGGGTCGTCATCGGAGCATCGGGGCCGAGGCTCGCGAGGTACGCCTCGATGTCGTGACGGAACCGGCGACACCACATGGTGCCCTCGATCGTGTCCAGCTCGGGCACGACCACCGAGTCGATCACCACGGCCCCCACCGCCCGCAGGTCGTCCAGTGCCTCCTCGAAACGCTGCAGCACCTCGGGGTCGGCCGTCTCGGTGTTGGACAGCTGCCGCAGCACACCAATGCGGGCGCCGCGCAGTCCGTCGGCGGCCAGATAGTCGGTGTAGCGCTCGGCCCGGCGACCCGGCTCCGACCACGGGTCGGCGGGGTCGTGTCCCGCAATCGCGTCGAACACGATGACCGCGTCTTCCACGGTGCGTGCCATCGGCCCGCCGATGTCGCGGTCCAGGTACAGCGGCACGATGCCGTCCCGGCTCGTGAGCCCCATGGTCGAGCGAATCCCCACGAGACAGTTGTGCGACGACGGACCGCGGATGGAGTTGCCGGTATCGGTCCCCATCCCGACCGCCCCGAGGTTGGCCGCCACCGCACCGGCGGTCCCCCCGCTGGAGCCGGCGGTCACCCGGTTCAACGCGTAGGGGTTCCGCGTGTAGCCTGGCAGCGCCGAGCCCACCGTCTCGTACGGCGAGAACGCGAACTCGGCCATGTTCGACTTGGCGAGCACGATCGCACCGGCCTCCCTCAGCTTGCGCACTTGATAGGCATCGTCCGGGGGGACCGACCCCTGCAGCGAGAGCGAGCCGGCGGTGGTCGGCATGTCGTGGGTATCGAAGTTGTCCTTCACGATGACGGGAATGCCGTGCAGCGGACCCACGAAGTCGCCGGTACGGTGGAAGTACGCATCGAGCGAGTCGGCACGCTCCAGTGCCCGGGCGTTCAGGGTGATGATGTTGTTGAGCGCCGGGCCCCGCTTGTCGTACGCATCGATGCGCGCCAGGTAGTGCTCCACCAGGAGGCGCGCGTTGAGGCCTTGCTCTCGCATGGCCCGGTGAACCTCCGGGATGGTCGTCTCGTCCACCCGGAACTCCTGGGCGAGCGCACTCCCCGCTCCGAACAGCAGTAGGGTCCAGACGAGTGTGGCGGCTTTCGGGAGTCCCAGCATGACCTTCTCCTCCTCCTCACGAGTCAGCGTCGCTTGCCGTCCCCCTGCAGAAAGGTCTTGAGCCGCGTTTCCTCCGACAGCTCGCGGTGTCGCTGCGCCCGTGCGGCGCGTCGTCCCTGGTCGACTGCCGAGATCACCACCAGGAGCAGGGTCGCCGCCACCACCACGGGCGCGGCCGGTGTGGTCGAGAGGCCCATACCCGATCCCAGGACTACGAGGCTCCCAACCACGATCTCTGCCCAGGCGAGCGTCGAGGCACCGATCGACGTGCGAATGCGCTTGCGCAGCTTCACCCCGCCGGAGAGAGCGGCGAGCAGGCCCACGAGGAAGAGCAGCATACCCATGGGTCAGGGTGCCTCGGCGATCTCGTCCCGCGCAACCACCATGTTGTGCAGGTCCCGGTCGGTGATGACGCTGTCATCCCCTACCAGGGAGTGGTTCACGGTCGAGCCTGTGACGACGGCGGTTTCCCCGATGATCGCGTCCCGCACCGTGCTGCCGCGCACCACCGCCCCGGTATCGATCGAGACGTTCGGGCCTATCGTGCAGTCCTCCAGGGTCACCTCGTCGGCGACGAACACCGGATCCACCAGCGTCACGCCGTCTCGCTCTTCAGGGGCGCGTCGGCCGCCCTGCTCCAGGAGGTGCAGGTTCGTGGACAGCACCGTCTCGACCTTGCCACAGTCGTACCAGCCGCCGACCTCGGCGGTGAGCAGCTTCCGCCCGTGATCGATCATGTACTGGAAGGCATCCGTGAGGAACCACTCGCCCTTGAACTGCGGCCCCGCGAGCGTGTGGTCGATGCCCTCGAACAGCGCCTGCCAGTCGCGGATGTAGTAGAGACCGATGTTAGCGAGCCTAGAGATCGGCTCCGAAGGTTTCTCCACAATGCGCCGCATGTAGCCCTGCTCGTCGGTCACCACCACGCCGTAGCGCTGGTAGTCCTCTACCTCCTTGGCCCAGACGATGCCGTCAGCATCGGTGCGCTGGAGCAGCGAGAGGTCGGCGTCGAACACGGTGTCCACGAACACGATCAACACGGGACCGTCCACGTAGGGGCGCGCGAGGTTCACGGCGCCCGCGGTGCCGTCCTGCACCTGCTGCTCCACGAACCGTGCAGGGATATCGTACGTCGCGCCGACATACTCCTCGATCTGCTCCTTGAGATGGCCCGTAATGAATACGAGCTCTTCGACCGAGAGGCCTTGCAGCTTGTCGATCACGTAGTCGAGTACCGGACGGCCGGCTACCCGTACCAACGGCTTCGGCACGTGCTTCGTGATCGGCAACAGGCGCGTCCCCTTGCCGGCCACCGGCAGGATCACCCTCACCTCACGCCCTCCCGTAGCGGTCCTTCAGACGGACCACGTCATCCAGCTCCGGGGTGGACACCTCCAGGAGATCAGTGGACACGACCGCTTCCATCTGGTGCACCGTGCCAGGCGTGACGTGGTACGCCTCCCCCTCCTTCATAGGCCGCTCCACCAATTCGTCCGAACCCCGCTCCTGGACGCGGAACACGATCTCGCCCGTGAGCACGAAGATCGTCTCATCCTTGCGCTCGTGATACTGGAGGCTCAGCAGGTGTCCCGGCTCGATGTGCAGGATCTTGCCGACATAGCGATCGGTCTTCGCCCAGATGAGCTCGTAGCCCCAGGGCTTCTCCACGCGGTACGGCGTCTCCACAGCCGCTCCTTGCTCAGAGAGTGAGATGTAACAGCAGCGA
>JBDGYO010000300.1:0-3707 GCA_039584015.1 Gemmatimonadota bacterium
TAGTCCTTGCCAGCGAGATTCGGGCCAAGATGGGTCTGGATCGGAGTATCTCGGACGACAGGATCGAAGTCGAAGCCAGCGATGGCATTGTCACGATCACAGCCAGCGCGCGCAACGTCGCTGATGCGGATAGAGTCAGGCAGCTGGCACGGCAGGTCCCCGGTGTCAAGGACATCGAGTCGAAGATGGAGACGCGATAGCTCGATCAGCAGAGTCCTGGTGGAGCGCCACCGCCCTACCGCACCTCCGGATCGAAGCCTTCGATCATCCAGGCATCGGAAACCGACTCCACGACAGTACAGAGCAAGGCCAGGCCGGTGGGGCGCTCGACGGGAAGACACTCCTGGGCACCCGCAAACGGTATCGTGGCAGCGACCGTCACGTCACCGCCGGAAAGCGGGACCAGGAGGATGTCGGTGGAACTGTGCTCTCGCACGTATACGGATCGGCCGTCGGCTGTCCATCCCACCGGGTCCACCCGGCCGGGGTACACGAGGGTCTGGGATGAGTCCCGGAGGGAAGCGGCCCAGGTGCCGCGTTGGCTTCTTCGGTTCCAGAGGAACGCAACCCGTTCCCCGTCGGGAGAGAGGTGAGGAAACCCCACCCAGCCCAAGGTGTCGTTGGCGACGAGCGGCTCCTCCGCCTCGGTCGCCGGGTCGAGCAGGTGAAAGTCCCGGTCGTCCGCCCGGGCGTACACGATGCGCCCGCCAGGGGCCCACGCGAGGCCGTTATCGCCCATCTCGGTTCCCTGGTAGGTGCGGATCTGCCCGCCATCGAGGCTGGCCGTTTGCACTGCCACCTTGCCCTCGGTGCGGGCGCCGAACGCCAGCGCCGTCCCGTCGGGGGACCACACCGGGTTGGTCACGGCCTGGCCGTGCGAAGTTACCCGCCTCGGCGTCCCGCCGTCGGTGGGGACCACGTACACATCGCCCCCCGCTCCCTCGAACTGGACGTACGCAATCCGCGTCCCATCGGGTGAGAGTCGGGGAGGGGATTTCGCAGCCGTCCCCTGGGTGAGCTGCTCGGTGGCTCCGCTTGCCGTCGCCAGCCACACGTTTGAGTGACTCTGCGCTTTGGTGAATACGAGTGTGCGGCCGTCTCCCGTGAGGCTCAGTCCGGGATTGTAGGAGCCGTGTGCGGCGTCGAGCCCGGCGTGCAGCACCTCGGGAGTGCCTCGGGCCCGCCCGTCGGGCGCGACGGACACCTTCCGCAGCTCATCGCCGCGCAGGTAGTAGACCGCATCCCCGGACGGTGACCAGCGCGGCCCGGCCAGCATCACCGTGTCCTGCACCAGTCGATGCCAGCCGGCACCGTCCACCCCCGCCGTCCACAGACGGAAGTCTGGCGGCGACTCCACGCTGGCCGCCAGGGCAATGAACCCGCCGTTCGGAGACCAGTCGCCCGAGTACAGGAAGGCTCCGATGGAGTCAGGCGTGTCCACCAAGCTGGTGTCATGCGTGGCGAGCGTCGTGAGCCTGATCGGGTTGTTACCGTCAGGTCTCCCCTGCCACCAGTGGGCCACCTCGGACCCGTCGGGTGCCCAGACGACGTACGCCACCACACCGGAGAGCAAACGCGGTGGGCCACCCAGTCTGGGGTACGTCACGGTCACGTTTCGACCGGTGCTGTCGAAGCCCGCAAACAGCAGTGACGCGCCATCGGGTGACCACCGGAGGGACCCGACGGATGAGCCGACGGCGGCGACGTCGATGACCGTCCCGCCCGTCAAGTCCTTCACGAACAGCCGACTCGGGTCACCCTGCTCCACGTACGCCAGCAGCTCACCGTCCGGTGAGATCTCCGCGTGGGTCACGTTCCCACTGAACGTGAGTTGGGTGTGGCGCGCGGCGGGGGTGGTGCCTGCGCCACTCCCTCGCATCACGAACAGGGCGACCGCCGCGGCGACGATGGCCATGCTCGCTGCAGCAACCGCGATGTTCCTGCGAGATACCGCGGGCGTCGCGCCGGTGGGTGTAACGCCCCCGCTGGGCGTGGCAACGGCCTGGAGCTGGGCCAGTAGCTCATCCACCGTCTGCCACCGCTCGGCCGCCGACTTCTCGAGGCAGCGCATGACCGCCTGCGAGAGCAGCGCCGGCACGTCCGGCCGCAGCTCCGCCAGCGGCCGCGGTTGCTCCAGCACGTGGGCCGCGAGCACCGCCTGCGCGTTGTCCCCGGTGAAGGGCGGCCGCCCTGCCAGCATCTCGTACAAGACGCACCCGAAGCTGTACAGGTCGTTGCGGTGGTCGACTTCGCCGCTTGCGGACGCCTGTTCCGGGCTCATGTAGCCTGGCGTGCCGACCACCATGCCCCTGCGAGTGAGCTGAGCGGCACCCGCCGCGCTGACGGCTCGCGCGATGCCGAAGTCCGCGACCAGCGCATTGTTGCCCGCGAGCAGAATGTTCTCGGGCTTCACATCGCGGTGCACGACTCCCTGGGCATGCGCGTAGGCCAACGCCTCGGCCACGTCGCGCGCATACGTCAGGACGTCGTCGAGCGGAAGCTGCCCGTCGCGCTCCAGCCGACCCCTGAGGGACTCCCCGTGGATCAGCGGCATGACGAAGTAGAGCTGGCCCTCGGCGGATCCCGAGTCGTACACCGGCACGATGTGGGGATGCGTCAGGTTCGCGGCGATCTTGATCTCGCGGAGAAAGCGCTCTGCGGCCGTGTGTGCCGCCAGGTCCGGATGCATCACCTTCACCGCGACCTCGCGATCGTGCCGCAGATCGCGGGCCCGGTACACGGTGGCCATTCCCCCAGCCCCGATCTGTGGTCCGAGGCGATACCGATCGGCAAGCGCGTCGGTGAGCTGCCGTAGGTGCGGTGCAGCACCCGAGACCGCGGACGGACCGGCGGACGGCTCGTGGATCGGTGCGGGAGTTTGCGACGCGACGGGCTCGCTCCGCTCGCGGACGCTTTCGATGAGGACTCTGGTCTCCGGTGACGGCTCGAGCTCGAGGTCTATTGCCAGTCGCCGGGCGAAGGTCTCGTATTCCCGCACTGCGCCCGCGCGATCGCCGAGCCGGTCCAGCAGCTTGATGACGCGCCGCAGCAGGCGTTCGTCCAACGGCGCCAGGTTCCTGGCGTGCCGACTCCAGTGGCCCGCCTCGACGGTGTTTCGCCGCCCCGCCTCCTGGTCGGCCAATTCCCACGCGGCCGTGGAGGCCTGTTGCCTGAGGTCCTTGCGTCGCTCGTCGAGCCAGCGCTCGAACTCCGGAGCATCGGGCACGTACAGGCCCTTGAGCAGGTCTCCGCGGTACAGCTCCAGGGCCGCCGCTCGATCGTCACGGGCCAGTGCGTCCTCGAACGCCGCGACGTCGGACCAGAACTCCTTCTCTGACAGCGTCACCTCATCGTCGCCCCGCGTCACGACGACCGCGTCACCCAGGAACTGCCGCAGGCGGTAGAGGGATTGGCGTACGGCGCTGCGGGCCCGGTCCTGGCTCAGCTCCGGCCAGAAGCATCCGATCAACGAGTCGCGTCGGTGGAAGCCTTGAGAGGCGCCCGCGCTCAGGAACGCGAGCAGGCCGAGCAGCTTCGGCCTGGCCAGCACGGCCTGGGTATCGGTGCCTTCGGGGCCCACGAGCAGGGCCGATCCGAGCGCCCGGAACTCGATCATCTGGGGTTGGACCCTCCTGGGAGACGGCAGGGAGACAGCGGGGAGACGCGCTCCTCCTATCCTGCCGCAAAGGTAGGACGGCAGCGAAACA
>JBDGYO010000301.1:0-3702 GCA_039584015.1 Gemmatimonadota bacterium
GGGGCTTCATGGTGACCGACCGGATGCTGCGGATGTTCAAGCGTAAACCCGAGGAGCAGAAATGACGGACGCCCTGATAAAGCTGTTCTATCTGCTGGCCGCCGTCATGTTCATTCTTGGGCTCAAGCGATTGAGCTCACCTGCGACGGCGCGGTCCGGCAATTGGCTGGCCTCGCTCGGCATGCTCATTGCCATCGTGGTCACGCTGGTATTCCAGGAGATTCTGGGATGGCGCGAGATAATCATCGGGATGATCGTCGGCTCGCTGGTCGGCGGGATCTTCGCGCGCACCGTCAAGATGACCGGCATGCCGCAAATGGTGGCGCTGCTCAACGGCTTCGGCGGCGGCGCCTCGGCGCTCGTGGCCTCGGCGGAGTACTTCCGCTACCTCGAGGCGGGGCAGGGCATCCCGATCAACTTCGGGGTCGCGATCCAGCTCTCGGTGTTGATCGGAACGCTCACGTTCACCGGCAGTCTGATCGCGTTCGGCAAGCTGCAGGAGCTGGTGACGGGCAAGGCGGTTACCTACCCGCTGCAAAAGACCCTCAACGCCCTGCTGTTGCTCGGCACGTTGGGCTTGGCGGTGTGGCTGATGATCGAACCGAACAACCCGCTCGCGTTCTACGGTGTGTTGATCGGTGCGGCGCTGCTCGGCGTGACGTCGGTCATTCCGATCGGCGGTGCGGACATGCCGGTCGTGATCTCCCTGCTGAACTCGTACTCGGGTATCGCGGCCGCGATGACCGGGTTCGTGATCAACAATGAGGGGCTCATCATCAGTGGTGCCCTGGTCGGTGCCTCCGGCCTGATTCTCACGAACATCATGTGCCGCGCCATGAACCGTTCGCTCGCCAACGTGCTGTTCGGCGCCTTCGGCGCCACGGTGGCGGAGATTGGCGGTCCGGACGGCGCGCCGGGCGATCTGACGGTGCGGTCGCTCACGCATGAGGATGCCGCCACGATGTTGGCGTACGCCCGACAGGTGGTATTCACGCCCGGGTACGGCCTCGCCGTGGCCCAGGCGCAACACGAGGTACGGGAGCTGGCCGACATGCTTCAGGACAGGGGCGTGCAGGTCAAGTATGCGATCCACCCGGTGGCGGGCCGTATGCCGGGGCACATGAACGTGCTCTTGGCCGAGGCGGACGTGCCCTACGATCAACTGTACGATATGGATCAGATCAACCCGGAGTTCCCGCAGACCGACGTGTCGGTGGTGATCGGGGCGAACGACGTGGTCAATCCGGTGGCGCGGCACGACAAGTCGAGCCCGCTGTACGGCATGCCCATTTTGGACGTCGACAAGGCGACGCACTGCATCGTGATGAAGCGATCGATGCGCCCCGGCTTCGCCGGCGTGGACAACGAGCTGTTCTATCAGGAGAAGACGTCGATGCTGTTTGGCGACGCGAAGGACAGCTTCAAGAAGCTGATCCAGGAAGTTCAGCAGCTCTAGCGGGGGCGACAGCCTCTGGCAGACGAGCGGTCGGGAGTTCCGGCCGCTCGTTTGTTCTTTTCGCTAGTCGTCGGCCTTCGGCGGGCCTCGATCCCGCTTTGTGTCTGATCGGCGCCGCTTGTCGGCCAGGCGCCGCTCTTCCGCGGCGCGCGGGCGCTTGGTCTTCTTGCGCGGCTTGGGACGCTTGAGCGCCTGGGTGACGAGCGCGGTAAGACGTGCGAGGGCGGCCTCGCGATTTCGCAGCTGGCTGCGACGCTCGTCGGCCACCACGCGGAGCACGCCGCGGGAGTCGATGCGCCCCTCGAGCTTGCGAAGCAGGCGCTCGCGCTGTGCTTCGGTGAGGCTCGGGCTCTGCCGCACGTTCCAGCGCGCCTCGACACGCGTGGCCGAGCGGTTCACGTGCTGACCGCCCGGGCCGCTGGCGCGGCTCGCACGAAATCGGACCTCTTCGGGAGGAACGGTGAAGGCCATGGTGCCGGTCTAGCGGGCCTTCTTCCGCTTCGCCGTCTTCTTCGGCCGCGCCTTGGCCTTCTTCTCTACGGTCCTCTTCTTGGCCGACTTCTTCGCGACTCTCCTCTTCGCTGCCTTCTTGGCCGGTTTCCGCTTTGACCTCTTCGCCAGGTTGCGCAGCACGTATGGCAAGATTCCGCCGTTGCGGTAGTACTCTACCTCCACGGCCGTGTCGAGGCGCACCAGCGCCTCGAACTCGACGGTCGAGCCGTCCTCGCGCGTGCCGCGAATGCGGGCGGTGCCACCGGGCGTGACCTCATCGCCGGCAACCCCTGTAAGATCGAAAGTCTCGCGACCGGTGAGGCCATGCGCCGCCACGCTCTCTCCCGCTTGGAACTGGAGCGGCAGCACGCCCATCCCGATGAGGTTGCTGCGGTGGATGCGCTCGTAACTCTCGGCCACCACGGCCCGCACGCCCAGCAACGACGTGCCCTTGGCCGCCCAGTCGCGGGAACTGCCTGATCCGTATTCCCTCCCGGCCAGTACCAGCAAAGCGGTGCCGTCGTCGGCGTACTGCATGGCCGCCTCGTACATGCTGGTCACCTGGGTGCCGGGGAGGTACTCCGTCCAGTTCCCCTCCTTGCCCTCCACCAGCTTGTTCTTGATGCGGATGTTTCCAAACGTGCCCCGCATCATGATCTCGTGATTGCCGCGGCGCGAGCCGAAGGTGTTGAACTCCACGGGCGTCACGCCGTGGTCGACCAGCCAACGGCCCGCTGGGCTGTCCTTGGGAATGGCGCCGGCGGGCGAGATGTGGTCGGTGGTCACCGAGTCCCCCAACCACGCCAGCACGCGGGCTGTGCTGACGTTCTCGACCGGGTCGGGTCTGGCCTTCATCCCGGTGAAGAACGGGGGATCGGCGATGTAGGTGGAGTCGGCGTCCCACGCATAACGACCTCCGGCGGCCTTGGGAACGGGGAGCGACTGCCACGCGGCGTCGCCGTCGAACACACTCGCATACTCTCGCACGAACATCTCCGGCTCGAGCGACTGCGTGACCGCATGCTTGATCTCGTCCGGACTCGGCCAGATGTCCTTCAGATAGACGGGCTTGCCGTCCCGATCTTCGCCCAGCGGCTCCTCGTCGAGATCGATGTCGATGCGGCCGGCCAGCGCGTAGGCCACCACCAGCATCGGTGAGCCGAGATAGCTGGCCCGCACCAACGGGTGCACCCGCGCCTCGAAGTTGCGGTTGCCCGAGAGGACGGAAGCGGCGACGAGCTCGTGCTGAGAGATGGCGTCCGCGATCGGTTGCGGCAGGGGACCACTATTGCCGATGCAAGTCGTGCACCCATAGCCGACCACGTGGAACCCGAGAGCCTCGAGGTCGCCCAGCACGCCAGCCTGCTTCAGGTAGTCGGTGACTACCTTGGAGCCCGGCGCGAGGCTCGTCTTCACCCAGGGCTGCCGCTCGAGGCCACGCGCGACCGCGTTGCGCGCCATGAGGCCGGCCCCGATCATCACCGACGGGTTGGATGTGTTGGTGCAGCTGGTGATCGCCGCGATCACGACCGAGCCATCACGCAGGTCGAACCGGCAGCCGTCGTGCTCGATGTCGCACGCCTCCGCCACGCCTGGAGGTGCCGCCACGACCGCCGCCGGGGAACGGCCACCCTCGCTGCCCCAGCGAGCGCCCTCTTCCTCCGGCACCTCCCGCTCGGCGCCGGCCGGAACGAGATTCGGCAGGGCGCGCCAAAACGAATCCCTCACCTCGGTGAGGGGGACCCGGTCCTGTG